>MEHG01000022.1 GCA_001940705.1 Candidatus Thorarchaeota archaeon AB_25 | reverse complement strand
TACTTGGATACAGCGAGAGAAGAGCACATAATATGGTACTAGAATCAGTTGACAATGGATATCTAATCGCCGCTGAGAGTAAACTTCCTCCACCAATCGAAACTGAGGATTAAGATCTACATTCGATGCTTTGAGATAGATTTCATTTATCAGGAATTTTGTTCTTCGAAGTTTAGGTCGAACTCTACATGGAAGAAATTACTATCAGGTACTGGAGTCCTCATGGACGACAAGAAGAAACAAAGTTTCGTTGTGATGACAAGAAGATAGACCTGATGATGAGAGCTGCAAGAAAGGTGGACCTTTCAAATCTGCGAAGATGTACCGAGCTTGTGACGTTGAACTTGGCCAATAATATGCTTGAAGAACTTGATCTGTCACCTCTCTCGGACAGCCAGACGTTGGTCGAAATACGCTTAGAGAACAATCATCTACCCTCTCTCGATCTTTGGCCACTTAGCAGCTGCAAGGCATTGACCCGATTAAATCTTACACAGAACCGTCTCCCGGCACTAGACGTAACACCAGTCTTGACGAATTCTTACATTCTACTCGATTCGTCAGTGGTGATATCCTCAGATAACATCCTTCGATATATTTTTTCCACAAATGAACTTGCAGAGAGATTATTGCTTATTCGCTCGGATAGAGCTCCATGGACTGCGCCTCCAGTTCTGATGTGGGTTTCATATGAAACATTAGCTAAGAAGATGGGGTGGTCTGCGATTCGAGAAAGGATATTCGTTGTACTGGATCGAATTACTAAGAATGATTGGTATTCTATACAGCGGGGTCTCTTGATCGGCTTTGGGATGGAAGAGCTTGCAGGGTTTGATGGCGACCCATCTAAGTTACTTGAACACACTGACGAATCAATGGATTATGAAACTGCTAGACGTGTAATCTTTGACAGTGCTGTAGAGCTTCTTGATGAGCAGATCACAAATAATGGTCCAACTCTTTTTCTAGACGCCGAGGCAATGAAAGAAACTCGAGCGTCAAAGCTTATTGTTAAGATAGTCGAGGCGAGAAAAAGAGAGATTGAGAACGCTACTGTCCTTACTAAGGGTAGTACCTCATTGATGAACTCACTCTGGCTGACTCATTACGGCTATAGGATTCTTGAAGCATTAGGAGTTGGAATGAGACATTTTGGTGTTGCCATTGAAGGGATAAAGCAGAGTCTTGGGGAGATTGGGTTATCACTCAAGACGCTTGAAGTTGATTCCTTAGAAGCTGTTGATGTTGAGGATTCGGTAGTTTGTACTCAAAGCATGAGAAACTTCGTTTTCAATCAAATTGAGAAAGCATACCTGTAATGAGCTAGTTTCCTTACCCTCTTCGATAGACTAAATTAGCTTGTTCGGAGAGGTAGCAAATCCGGTGAGATGACCTTTGACTGTGACAAGACGTCGACTTCATTTTAATGAACCAATCGTTCGAGCAAAGGTCAGTAGAATCCGGTTCCCAAAAACCTGTCCGGTTTGTGGAGCCCCTGCATCAAAGGTCACACGCATATCTACCAATCTTGGAAGAAAGGTCTGGTTACGCCCCTATTTTGCCCCTCGATATAATCTTCGAAGTACGACCCAAATGACGAACGCAGAAACAAAGAGCTTCTTAGTGGATGTTTGTGAGGACCATTCTGTTTCAGATAATGCTGAAATGAGAATGCGTAGTCTCGCATCCATCATTGCTTCTATTGTTGCAGGCATTTCGATATTCGCATTAATTTATGCTGGGGCTGATTACTGGGTTGGAAGGCAAGTGAGCCCATGGATTTATTCATACTTACTGATACTAGGTATCTCATTGTTTTTCGTCTACATCGCCTTCCGACCATCAGCCTTAGAGGCATCTTTCAGAATCATTGGGTTTGATTTTGACTTACAATATGTGTGGTTCGCGATGAGCAATCCTATGTATCGGAGTTTATTTGTGAAAGAGAATCCACTTGATGCAGAACTAGTCTCATGGATTGTCAAGGTTTAGCGTTTGGAAGCTCTCTTTTCTTTAGTTTCATAATAGTCACATACTCGTGAAAGTGCACTCACTGTTTCATTGATATTTCTAAAGACTGGGAGTCCTTGGTCAACAAAGGCTCTCCAAGCTTCAGTTCTCTGGACTGGGTATGCCACATCCGGGATTGTTACAAGAACTGGCTTGTTCTCTTTCTCTACCACCTTCTTTCCCGCTTCGGCCATGACTTTCCAGAATTCCACAAGTACATCACCCGCTCCCATAATGGAGGCTGCCTGAAACATGTTGTGAACATCTGCACCAATAATCAAGGAATCAAATTTAGGCTCTTCCCCAGCAATGCGTATCACTTCTGAAGTAGTCTGATCTTGATAGTAATCGGCTGCGAGATCAATTGGATTACTAAGCCCAGTGCCCACGTCAAGGATCAAGGGGTCAAGTTTCCTGATCGTTTCCTCCGAGGTCTTTGGAACTTTGAGCCCCTTCTCAATACAGATGTCTGTATGGATAACACTAGTTCCACCACTTATTGCAATAAGTCCCACATTTCTTGACTTTGGTTGTGGACTCAATGATACGAGGCCTAGTGTTGCAAGCATATCTTCGAGCGTAGCAACAGTCAAAACATTAGCTTGAAGAAAAGCAGCATTCCAAATCTCTCCGCTTCCTGCTAGTGCTCCAGTATGCGAGGATGCAGCGCGAGCACCTTCTCCTGATCGACCACCCTTGAGAATTACAAGTGGTTTCTTGGTGGCAAGACGTCGCATTGAGTTTAGAATGTCCTTGCCATTTTTTACTCCCTCGATATAAGCACCTACTGCTTTGGTTTCATCATCATCCAGAAAATAATCCAGTAGCTCCTGAGGTGTGATATCAACTTGATTTCCAAAGCTGAACACCTTACTGAAGCCTACTCCTGACTCAACACCAGCTGTATAAGCAGTGATTGCAACGCCTCCTGATTGCGAGAGGAATCCAACATCTCCCGAGAGTCTTTTGATAGTAGGCATGAATGCGATACCTAACTTAGGATACATCAATCCCATGCAGTTGGGCCCGAAAGCTCTCATTCCTGTTTCATCTAGTATATGGCGAATCTCAACCTCTCTTTGTTTGCCCTCTTCGGTCCCGAGTTCTGAAAACCCACTGGTAAATATAGTGACACCTCTTGCACCTTTCTTGTGACACTCCAGTAGGGTTTCTGGGACCGCTCTATACGGGACTCTAATAATGGCATAATCAATTTCTTCAGGTATGTCATCAACACTTGTGAGAATCTTGTGGCCTAAGACTTCACCGCCACGTCTTGACACAAGCCAGATTCTGAGATTGTGTTCCCATTGTAGCATTGAATGCGCCCAGTAATAACCCATGCTTTGAGACACTCCAACTATCGCCAGTGATTTGATATCGAGGAGTTCTGACATTGTATGTCTCTTCGAGGGTGTCATCTAGATGTCTCCAGTTAAGGGCGAGGAAATTCAGCCTCGATTTAAGAGTACCTGAAAGGCACAAAATCTGAAGGATTTGGGAGGAAAATCGGTGAGGAGAATGCGTCGGTTGATATTGGGGATCGATGCATCACTGCACTAGTCTGCGGAAACTAGCGCGACAACCCAAGAGGGTATATCGAGGATAACCGATGTAATTTGAAACTACCGACGCACAACCCCTATGACTCATAGTTGTTAATATATTATGCTCGTATATATTCGAATGGCACCAGGTCTTCAGCTGACATGATTACCAAAACCATTCCGTTAATATAATCAAATGGGAATTGGCTTACATGCGTCGTGCTACTGTCATCTGCATATCGTTCTTACTCCTACTCACAATTTCTCCTAGCTATTCTTCCAGTGACATAGAATTGATTGACAATGCAATCTTGAGTCAAGATTTTACTATGGAACGAGACTGGATTGCGAATATTGTGGTCGTTGGCTATGAGGAATCTCTGATAGATGAGCTAATCCTTCTTGAAGGTCTACCAACAGTACGTAATTATTATGCTGATGAAGTTGACATCACTTACAACATAGACTATGAGATTACATATGCGGACGCAGCTTACGTCGACGACCTACGTCAAGAGATGCTTTACAACTCTGTCAACGGGACTGAGACTGGGACATGGCTTGATGAGACCGCGCTCACGTACCAACAGAATAATCCAGATGAACCTCAGAGGATTTTCTATCCTCGTGACGGTCGTGTGATTGATGGCTATGCCATCGAGGACTGGCTCGAAGAAAATCCATTCATCACACCTCCGGATCTGGGGTATACACTCTATCTTGTGAATTTCTCAGAGTTTGATGCTGCCGACCATAGTCTTGAACACTGGTACGATTATCATGCAATAGACCCTGACACTGGTGAGAAGCAGGATTGGTTCAGGTTAGAATGGGACAACGCGCTTAATCCTAATGTCACAATGGACTATCCATTCTTTGGTGGACGATACAATACATTTGTTGTTGACCCAAGCGCCCATCAATGGTATCTAAGATGGACCAGAATATGGTGGAGTGCGGATATCTTCACAGAGTATGATTTCTGGACTCAAGATTTGGAAGACAAAGTAGGGTCTCTGAATCTCACAATTCCTGCTGATGTTGACGCGCTCAATGTTTACCTGAGAGAATGTATCTGGGATCCAATCACACACCTCTTCTTCCCATATCAACATCAACCTGCGTCTTATGTAGAATCAGGAACCCTGAAAGCCTTAGTTTTCGCAATGGATGTTGCTACTGGGACCTTGGTTGGGAGTCTTGAATGGGTGACAGATGCGGAGATGCAGAAGGCTCACCTTGAAGAACTGTATCCATTCATTCCATGGACAGTGGATGTTGAGTATCTCGATATTCGCAATGAACCTGATTGGGAGTCGCTCTTCTGGACTTACGCATCTATTGATCCAAATGGAACAACCATTGCTGAAGGATACGACATGTTCTACGCGATTCGAAGCTTGATGCGTCCTTCCTATGTGGCTGATGACGATAACATCAATGTGTTCGGAGTTGTATTCATCAAGAAACAAATGGAGATGCATGCCGATAATGGGACATATACTGGTTTAGGGGGTGGAGGACAGACGGTCATCTGGAAATCATGGGAGAGATACTACCGTCCAGATGGCATCACTCCGAAGGATGGAATCTCGTCTATTCAACTTCATGAGACCATGCACGCTATTGGATTTCACCATACCTGGCAAGATGAACACTACTCAGGTGACTTCTCTTACGGACCCATGGGTTACTTTGCCTTCCATAATGGTACATCTACATTTGATAAGAACTGGGTCCAAGGAACATACTTAGACCAGATGGAGGCGGAGCTCTGGTACGACTTTGTAGATGTTCAGGCGGATCTCGGAGAAAATGAACGACCTGAAACTCTCCTTGCTGAACAGAGGGCTCTTGTTTCATTTGAATCTGCGAGAGCTTTCTATAACGAGATGAATTGGTTAGAAGCCTATAATTCACTCAGTGAAGCAAGGGATTGGGTCACACGAATGACATACTCCATGCTTGATGATACTCCACCTGTAATCCATGATTGGGGAACAATACCTGATGAAGACCGGTCAGATGGATTCCTCTACTGGGTGACCATGAGCGATAACTTTGCAGGTATTGAGAATGTAACACTTTTCATTGAAGTTGATGAACATTTTCTCTGGGAGTATACATGTTCATCTGACAACGGCAATTGGACGACTACAGTACCACCGTTTGGTCAAACATCGAATCTTACAATGTGGGTTGTTGCTTGGGACTGGGGAATGAATGTAGTGGAAGGGGGACATATTTCCGATTACCCCAAACTACCTCCCATTTCTGGTGAAATACTAGTCACGATAACTGTCGGTGCCTTTGCGGCAATAGGTGTCATCGTAATTGGATCCTTCCTGATGAAACGAAAGAGTAAGCTTCAAATTACATGATATTAGAGCATATTCATCTCCCTTTCGATAAATCGACCAGCTTGTCGATTTCAATAGCGCACATCGATTCATATAGAGGTAAAACACTAATCCACCATCCAGTCGACTTAGTCGTATACATGCCCATTGAGGAGACCATTCAATGAAACTAAAGAAAAAGATAGGTTTGCTTTTTGTGCTTCTACCCTTGTTTTTGGGTGCACTCATGGTGCCTGAAAACCCATTGGCATTTGCACAAGAAACTGCGGATAGCAAAACTGTCGAGCTCTCAAATGGAGAGGTTATTGAAATCGCTCCGGATGAAATACTCCAGGAATATCATCTTTCTGACGTACCAACACAGCAGTCAGGAACTGGTGATCCATTAAATGCAGATGAGTCTGGTATTCGTATTGATACATTTACAGATGAGCAATTGGATTATGTATCAGCTACCCAGACTACAACAACTGCTGACCTGTCAGTTCCCCTTGGTGATGGATGGGAAGGTTATGGTGTGTATACAAATATCACAAGCGTCACTGAGAATAGAAATTGGATTGAGAACCCTGGACTGGATGATAGTTCTCAGTGGACATTCTTAACCCATGATGAACCCTCAGGTTTTGGTCCCTCTTATACAAACGCAATGACCTCCCAGTGGGAGGCGAATGGTCATGGTGCTGGAGATGGTTGTGCTCGATTCTGGATGGATGGATATTACTATGATGCTGGTGGCGGTCTATACGGTGACTGGTACGATGTAGGCGACAAAGCGTATATGGTTCAGAACCTCACCATTGACCGTGGCGATGTTTCATCAATTGGAATTTCTCTTGATTACTGGGGTGATGTCGCATGGGGTATAATGACTGGATTTTTTGAGCTCTTTGTATCCGTAGGCGACCCAGATAACGGAGGAACATACCTCTGGAACCTTGCGTATGACGCCTTTGAAGATGATCTCACTTGGTATTCAACAGGATATATCGAAATCGATGCGTCATTCTTGACACTTCCCAATGTTTCTATTTGGGTGGGTCTAAGGACCACTGCTTTGGAGTGGTGGAGACCTGATATCAATCCCTTGGGTAGGATGGATAACATCGTCATCTATGTGACAGCTAAGGCAACACCTGAAGATGTCAATTTACAAATGAATGGAGTCAATGTGGACAATGTCATTCAGGGTTCAGTACCTGTATTTGGACTGGGTACTGCAAGCTACACTCCCGTGAGTCCATGGACACAGGGATCAGCTTGGGCGAACTTTTCTTGGACACCAACTCCTAATCCTCCGGTCCCAGATTTAGACATCTATGTTAATCTGGATGTTGATGTCTGGGTATTTGCAAGAAATCTACAAACACCTACCGTGAACGACACAGAACTCATCACGCTAGGTGACAATTATGCTGTGAGTAATGCGACAGATGTGAGTTGGGAAACGAACTACTTAGTTTCTGTACCCAGTGGTTATGGTGACTTCTTCTTCTATAATGTGACTTTACCCCTGAATCGAGACATCACATTTGTATCAGAACCATTCCATAGGTATACGAATCTTTCTAGTGGCTGGGCTTTTGGAAACCCCGGTGATGGGGTAGTAAATGTCTCAGTCTATGAAATTGGATTACCTGACCCGAATGGTTTCTGGATGATTCGAGGGACATCACCAAATATGATTACTAATCTCCAAGTATGGGATGATGGTTTGGGACAGTGGGTACAAACTAAGACTTTCAGAGCTGCTGAGGACACAAGGTTCAGAGCAGTGCTTCCCACTAACTATCAAGGGGACAGTGTCACATTCACTGTCTATGATTCATATGGAGAAGAATGGGATACTCGAATAGCAGCTGTTGATGGCAGTGGCTATGCAGTCACCTCTTACGTCAATTTGGATGCAGTTTCTGCAAGAGTCGGTGACTGGGAAGTACATGCATTTGTCGACGATTCTAACTCGGGAAGTGAGGTCCACAATATTGGATACTTCGCACGAGCATTCGACATTGACCATTCTACCCAAATGTCAGTCAAGTATCCACTTGAGGGTCGAACCTCGTGGAGTTACAATGCTACTTATGGTGCCAATGTGTTCCTACAGCTCCGCATCAATGATACCGACAATGGAGATCTTCTACCAGCAGGCGTTATGATGTACACTGGTGACTTTGGTTCTGGAACTGTGAACGACATGGGTACTGGAGAGTACAGTGTCAACCTAGATACGGGTGCACTCCCATCGAATGGGCAATACGATATTGATCTTGCCTGGACTAAGGCAAATTATGATTCGCTAGCAGAAACGTTCACAGTCAATGTGATTTATGATACGGATCTGTACTCTTCTGATGCACCCGGAATAGATGTTCCAAGTGGATACGATGCAGACCTTCATGTCTACTTTGAGGATATGCTTGCTCAACCTGTGACAGCAGCGAGTATCACTTGTAATTGGTCTCAGAGTTACACTGTTGTTGAGGAGTCTCCTGGTCACTATTTACTAAGTCTCGATACAACCGGAGCACCTCTTGATGTGTTCCCAGTTGAGATTACGTCTTCAAAGGACTACTTCCAATCGAGATCAATTATTCTTTCTGTTAATGTGCGAGAACTCCACACATCAGCTATTCCATCTTCAAGCTTGCTATCCCTTCCTGTAGGATATACAACATCATTCACGATTACCTATCGAGATACTGATCTTCTAGCTCCTATCTCAGGTGCTGATAGTGCAATTAGCTGCAACTGGTCTGAAATTCACGAGAGTGGTGATCAGAACTATACTGTTGCAGAAACTGCCAACCCTGGTGTCTATGAAGTTGTCATCTATTCAATGGATGATGATACTCTGGATTCCTACGATGTACTGTTCAATGTTGAGCAGTACGGAGCTCAGAACCACTCCTTTGTGGTCACTGTCGAGCTTCGAACACACCTGACCTCACTATATCTCAATAACTCAGTTGACCCAACCCCGTACACAGGGAATATCTCAGTCAATCTCGTTTACTATGATGTCGATGCCAATACGGGGATTGTGAATGGCACTACTCTGGGTGGATACGTTGAACTCATCATTACGAGTCCAACATTGCCCTCACCTACATACTATGTGACGAGTGTTTCTTCAAGTGGTCTCTACAGAATTAATGTTCCCGCAAATCAGTGGGGTGATATTGGGAGTATAGAACTCGATATTACTATGAATTGGATTGGAGTGAATCTGAAGTATTCCAATCTCTCATTATCAACTATGGTGATTATCACTGCTGCTCCAACGGATATCTACATTGGAGAGAGTCCTATTGATACCGCATATGGAGAGGATGTATCATTCAGCATTGTCTATTTCGATCTTGGTGGCCTTACTGGTGTGGTGAACAGCACAGGACCTTACGCTGGTAATCTCCACATTTACATCGATGTTCTAACCGCTGGTCACACCTTGACTCAAGCCGACATGATCATTCTTGAAATTGATGGTGCAACTCGCCCTGGTGAGTATAGAATCACATTTGATACTGACTTATTGACTGGATTGGGTGAATGCGTTCTGAAGGTTTGGTTCAACTGGACAAGTGGACAACTTCCGTATTATCAGAATCAGGTCATAGTTGTAACAGTCCATGCTAGCCATCGACTAACAACTGTTGATTGGAATCCACTTCCATTGACACCATATGATGAGATTGTCAATCTCACACTCACATATCGCGACTCGTTGTTCGGAACACCAATTCTAAATGATCCTAAACTCACAATTACTATTCCTGGATACTCATTCAATATCTATTATGATGGCGACGTAACAGGTCTCTTCATCATTGAGGTTGACACGTCTGCATTCACACCAGGAAGTCATACTTTCACTGTTAATGTTGAATGGGCTGGATCTCCGTTCTATCAGAATCGTACGGGTGTTGAGATACATATCAGTGTCAGAGAGCGATACACCTCTCTCACTCATGGCACTTATTCCCCTGTGGAGTATGGCCGAACTTTGCACCTCAATTTCACTTTCAGGGACCTTGATGATTATTCAGCACTCAACATGGATAGTGGTACACTAACCCTTGATGCATGGCTTGTAGGTGACTACACTGTGGATGATTTAGGAGATGGGCTCTATGCGCTACATCTTGATACATCTGCTTTTGGAGCTGTTGGGATCTTCACTGTAAACGTTTCAATTCAATACAACGGCGCAAGGTATTGTGCTGACGCAATTGATCTATTCTATCTCTCAGTCGTTGTGAGACGAACACAGTTGACAAGCGACTTGCCGGATCTTGCGCCATATCTGACTCAGGCGAGCATCACAGTTCACTACACTGATGACAGCACTGGTGCTGGAATAGTTGGAGCAGTGGTACTTGCATCATGTCCAGCAGCATCAACGCCTCTGCAACTCGGAGTGAACTACGGGTTTACCGACAACTTTGATGGTTCCTATACGGTAAGCATCGATACCGTAGCTCTAGGTAATTTCGGACCTTATACCATCACCATCACAGTGCTTTGGACCTCTGGTGAGCCATTCTACCAGACTAGAATACGTGATGTGGACATCGAAGTGTCTCGTCGTCCTGCAAGCATTTCAATAACGAAATCACCACTTAATACACCATTCTTTGAGAATGTTACCTTTGAAGTATCAGTAATAGATGGGCTAACCTATGCGGGTATCTCACTTAACAAGACTAACTTCCTTCTCACTCACAATGGAGGAACGGTAATAACTAATGCTCAGTATTCAATCACTGGATCTGATGGCATCTATACAATTTCATTGAGTTCATTGGTGTTAACATCGGAACTTGAGGATGAATATCCAATCTCCGTGAAATTTGTATGGGGTGATGCAGTACCATACTATGGTAACTCGACGACCTCAACTGAAGTCACAATTGTTGGTAGATTCACTCAAGGAACAGTCCTTCAGACTCCACCAGGTTATTACTTCTTCAATATCAGTGCGCTGCTAGAGTTCAGCGACTACCTTAGCGGCTCTCCAGTGCCAGGCGCGGTAATGACTATCAGATGCTTGAATGAAACTAGCACACATTGGGAGGTTGACAATCTTGATGGGACCTATACCGCACTGATCGACTCTAATAGTCTAAGTGGATTGGGTCGATACTTCTTCGAAGCTAACTTCACATGGACTGGCAGTCCATACTATCGCAACGTAACGGGTATTCTCTTTAGTATCACAGTGAACCCTGTTTCGACAGCACTGAATTTTGTGCTACCTGCGGGAGTAACTTACTACCTTGGAGAAGTCGTATATGCTAACATCACCTATACTGCAATTGAGTTTGGAACAGGTATTGATGGTGCAACTATCACGACTGACTGGGACACTCTCTATGGAACTACATCTACAATCACTCCACTTGGTAATGGTATCTATGAGATGACAATTGATACTTCTGGACTCAATGCTTCATTATATCGATTCGCAGTCAATGCATCAAAAGCCGACTATCTGAGTCAATCAATATCTGCAGATATTCTTCTTGCGGCAATACCTGTTCAGATTGAACTTGTCTTCTCACCCACAAATCCTTCATGGGGCGATATAATCCAGCTACAGGCTAATGTGACGAATCTTCTTACTGGACAACCTATTTACGGTGTTTATTTGAACCTAACTTTGGGTTCGGTTAGTTGCAATATGACTTGGGTCATTGATGGTCTATACAACTGCACTGTAGATACAAATGATATTGGAGCTGGAGAATTCACCATAACCGTGGAATCATCACTTCTCAACTATGAATCCAGAGTGAGAGACTTCCAACTCAGGATTGACAAGATAGCTGCCAAGATGACAGCATCACTCGATCCCCAGACAGCTGTTAATGGTCAGATGGTTACCATTGAGGTTGAATATCTCATCTACTCAGATAGTTCGCCAATAGAGGATGTTGGCTATGTTACCTACAGTTGGGTGGGTGGAACTGGTGTACTCTCATGGTCAGCTGTTGATGGTAAGTACATTATTGACTTCCCAGTCAGTGGAGCATCAGTAGGGTCTCATCAAATACTTGTACAAGCGTCTTCTGCGAACTTTAAGAGTGTCAGTTATCAACTAACAATTGAAATCACTGAGATTGCCACCCAATTAATTCCAATATCCGGCAGTGTTGAAACAGTTAACTTCCGGGACATCACCAATATCACAGTGTATCTGAATAACACTGACCTTGGTCTACCAGTAGTTGGTGCAAATGTTTCATTCGGAGTCGGACCTATTGTTGGCAATTTGACAGAACTCGGCACACCTGGTTACTACAGTGCATATATCAACACATCATATCTCAGTGTTCAGGAATGGACTGTATCTATATCCAGTGCAAAATCCGGGTTTGCACCTTCCTCGATTCAGTTTACACTCAGAGTAGAAACTATAGAAACAGCTATTGTTCTTCATAACACGCCTGCCACACATGCAGGATACTATGGTGAGAATGTCACATTTTACTTCATATTCACTGATACACATGCCAGTGAAGGCGTTGCAGGTGCAATCACCAACTACACACTTGAACACATACGAGGTTCACTTGTTGATCTTGGAAATGGTACATACTCTCTGACACTTGACACATCAGTTGTTTCAGCAGGAAGTGTACCTCACGACATCACCGTTTCATTCCGAAAGGACAACTATGACTTTGCCTATGGTCTTGTGAAACTCTTAGTCCATCCGATATCAACTGAAATCATTGGCTCACTCACTGCAGAATTCGCAGTTTACGATAATTATAGTATGATCTTCAGCTTTAGAGACACTCTCAATGACGAATGGATTACAGATGCACATGCAACAATAACTTGGGAGTTTGGAACTGCAATTCTAACAAACCTGAACAATGGGTCGTATATGTTTGGACCCACGGAAGCAAACCTACCAACAACGCTTCAGGACAGGACTGATCCATACACTTTGACATTAGCCATCTCTCGTGGTAATTACTCTCGTCCTGTTGTAGAGGTTGATTTGACGATACGTGAGATTGCTACAGAGGTTACTTGGGATCCACTACCTAGTATCATTCATGTTGGAGATACTATTCTGGTTAACTTTACTTACTGGGATATAGATCATAACGTACCAATTCTCGATGCAGATCTCAGTGTCTTCACCACAAGCAGTCTAGCTACTGACCCTGGTCTGGTCCGCGAGACAGACCTTGATGTAAACCATGGTAATGGAAGTTACACACTTGGTTTCAGCGCACCAAACCTAGCATTCTACACGCTCAGAATCGATGTGGATAAAGTAGACTATGCGCTAGATTCAGTAGAGCTGGATATCTATACTGTTTTGAGCCCTGAACAAGAGGCTCTCGTGTTGACCTTCCAGTGGGGTACAATGGCGCTTCTTGCAGTTGCAGCTCTGGCGGCTCTCTACTTTAGAGTCCTCTCTGTACCTCGACTCCTTAGAATAATCAGAAGGATGATATCTGCTCTCAGTAAGGGTAGAATTCCAAAACCCGCCAACGTTCCAGTCCGTCGTGAGATGCTATTAGCAATCATGAATGAGGACTTGAGTCCAGTTGGTATACAGAAAACCATTGATGATATAGCTATGTCCACCGTTGATGTTACTGCTATGGATGTCGAAGAACTCCTTGACGAACTAGCAACAGTGGTCGGTCTGACACCAACAGATATCGATACACTTCGTCAAGATCTCGATAAGATGAGACCCAGCGAGAGGGCTGGTTTCATCAACGAAGTTCTCAAACAGGAGAGGTCAAGGCGTGCTCGTGAGCTAGCTGAAGCTGAGCGAGTGGCAGAGGAGGGTGTCCCTGCTGGGGTTGAGGAAGAGCGCCTCTCCGAGGATGAATTAGTGCACCTAAAGGAGCGTCTACTGAAGATGGGCATTGAAGAAACTGAAGCTGACCTGATGGTTGAACAGGCTAAGAATCTGTCGAGAGCCGAAATAGACGCACTGCTTAGTGAGATAGGAGGTCTGGAAGAATGAAGAACGCTCGACGACTAATACCACTTGCATTTCTCATCGCGCTAATGATAGCTCCAGTATTCGTGACTCCAGAGGGATACATTCCTCCAGCGATTGTGTTTGATGGTGATTCAAACACAGGAGAGACACATATCATAGATATCGGAAATGGTGAGTTCATAGAGCTTGCTCCAAATGAGGAGCTGCATAGATATGTTTTGACCGAGCAGGGTTGGACAGAGTGGAGTGGTACAAGCTCCCCCCTCACTGGGTCGGAGTATGGTAACAGTACAAACGTCTTCAACGACCAACAGATGATATACTCACCTGGAAGTGGAACAACCAGTGCGCAAGTTGACATACCAACCGGTACTGATTGGGAAGCTTACGAAGCACAGGTTAGTATCACTGACCTGACTGAAAATCGTACTTGGATTACTAATCCAGGATTCCAAGGAAACGATAATGGTTGGTCAAGTTCACCTTACTCAACTGCTGGGTATAGTGATGTTGATGCCTATTGGGTTGATGATGGTCATGGAACCAATGACGACTGTGTGGAAGTCGATATCAATTCCGATGATACTAGTCCTCCGTACTACTATGATGCTAACGACAGAGCATGGTACGCTCAAGATACAACTGTATCTCGAGGTGACGTTGTCTGGGCCGGACTTCGACTTGACTATTGGGCTGATACCGTTGATGATACTCACTATGGGATGACTGGCTCATTTCGAATATATACTAGAATCGAAGGCGTAGAGATCTGGAATCTAGTGTTTGAAGCAATCGACGCTGAGGAAACTTGGTATAGTTCCGGACTCGTAGGCGTTAGTCCTTCAGTTTTCGGACTACCAGGAGACACAACAGTCACTACAGAGGTGGGGCTCCTATCACTGGCAAGTGTTGGTTATGCTCCAAACATCCATCCTCGAGCCAGATTTGACAACATCGAACTCTTCTTGAAAACATATGTTGATCCTAGTGAGATTAACCTCCAGATGAATAGTATTGATATCAGTGATGGCGCAGCACGTGGAGCTTGCTCTATTACTCAAACACCAGGGTCTCCCTGGGTTACAACTCCTGTACCTCTTACTTTCTCTTGGACCCCTATTCCGGCAACACCTGATCCAAACAATGAGATACACATAGACCTCAACATCAATGCCAATATGTTCGCAAGAAGGCTAGACATCTCAAGTCACTATGAGATTAACCCAACTGCTTATGGTGAACGGTTTACGATATCCAATGGAACTGATACAAGCTTTACATCGTACTTCAGAGCTGATATCCCTGATGGTTATGCAAATCTCTACTTCTTCAATGAGTCACTTCCTGCTAATCGTGATGTTACTTTTCTAGCACAACCTCTCGCACCAACGACAAATCTGACCAGTGGTTGGAGTGGAGGAGATCCTGGAGACGGATACATCGATGTTTCAACTTATGATATTACTAGTGAACCAGGTAGGTACGGATACTGGCGAGTTCTTAGCACCTCACCAAACATGATCTCCGACTTAGAGCTCTGGGAGCCCGTAGGAGGAACATGGGAACGTGACGTGAATCTAAGGGCTGGTGCCACAACAAGGGCTCGGGTGTATATCGGAGCACAGTTTAGCGGTGCTGATGTGAATTTCACTATCTATGAACCAGACGAGTCAGAATGGCTCACACTTACCGCAACAGTAGATGGTACAGGATATGCGACAACGACAACTTTCACTCTTACAGGTGCAACCGCGCCTGCTGGTGATTGGATAGTCCAAGCCACTACCCACGACATTGGAGTCAGTGGTGACTGGACCTCAAGTGGTTTCTTCAAGAGACCCTTCAAGGTGACGCATGCATCTGATATTGACCTGATCCTACCAAGTGATGCAGTTGGTACAATGGAAACTAACGTCACATTTGGTGACCTATTGCTCATTATCCTTCAAGTGACTGATACTGACAGTTCTGTCCTAGTATCTGGTGGAACATTGACCCTGGATTGGGCAGCAGGAGTTGATACATTCGATGACAATGGAAACGGTCAATACACCAAAGTTGTAGACACCTCAACTCTACCAGGAAAGGGGCAATTTGTGATGGATCTTGATTGGGCCCATCCAAGCTTTGATCCATCAGTGACTGCACTGACCATCAATGTGAACTATGCGGCCACTCTCACTTCACCAGACTATCCTGGAATAGCTGGTCCAGTGAATGATGACCAGACCTTCACAGCTGTCTTCTCAAATGTGAACGGAACTGGCATCACAACAGCAACCGTCTGGTGCGATTGGACAAATCCATACGTGATGACACCATTAGGATTTGGCATCTATGAGTTTGAGCTGGACACCACTGGTGTAGTTATTGGTGAATATCCAGTCACTGTATATGCAACAGGACCTTATGTTGAGCCACAGAGCATGCTTATGTATGTAGAAGTCCGAGAGATCTACAACTCCATTACTTATACTTCTAACCAGTTGTCAATCCCCGTCGGAGAAGCTGCTTCATTCTTGTTCACTTGGACCGATACAGACCATGGCACTCCAATTTCAGGCTCTGCTGCATCAATCACTTGTAACTGGACAGACTTCCATCAATCCGGCGACCAGAATTATTCCGTAGTTGAGACACCAACACCTGGAGTCTACAATATTACAATATTCACAAAGAACGAAGACCCACTCACTGTGGGTAATGACCTCTATACAGTCACCTTTGATGTGCTGAAGGGTAACTACCAGAATCATACCTTTGACATTGGAGTTCAGATTCGGAAGAGAAATACACTCTTTGTCCTAGATGAACCGATTTCACAGGTGCCTTATGGTAGCACTATCAGTGTACTTGTGTTCTATCAGGACACTGACTTACGTGTGGGTATAGGAAATGGAACTGGGGAGGTTCGGGTCACCGTGACTTCACCGGGAGTGTCGAGTCTCGTCTATGTAAGTGCAGATTCTGCACGAGGTCTTGGACACTACAACATCACATTCCTCAGTGATCAATGGGGTAGCATTGGTTTCAAAGACTTGACCATTTTCATCGAATGGACTGGGTCAGTTGACAAGTATTATAGTCAGACAATCCTTACTACTGTCAGGATAACTGGTACTGACACTGATCTCTTCCTTGAACGTGCACCGAGTGCGACTTACTATCAGGACTCCTATAACTTCACAGCAGTGTATTGGGATGCTATCGGACTAGATAGAATTGATAATAGTTCGTTCAATGTAGTTCTCCAAATTACCGCATTGGACCTAGGCCATTCAGTCACTCAGAGCGACTTCACAATCTACGAATCCTCAAGTGTTCCTGGAACCTATATATTCCTCCTCGATAGCTCATTATTCCCAGATACGACTACATTCCAGTTCCAGCTTGAATTCATGTGGAAGAAGGGAGCATCACCACTCTATGAGAATCAGACCATGGTAGTCTCATTACTTGTTCTGGACCGTCCAACCTATGTGGACTATGCCCCAGTACCATCAACACCATATGGTGAATGGGCTGAGCTGACCTTCAGCTACATCGATGCATTGACTAATACCGAGATAGATGATTCAGTCCAAGTTCAGGTTTCCATCAATGAGCTTGGTGTCAGTTTCAATGTTTCATTCGATGCACTAGCACATGAGTTTACAGTGATGATTGATACTGCTACATTACCTGGCATAGGTACCCATATACTCCACCTTAACGTGACGTGGACAGGTATACCGTTCTATGCAGTAGTTGGAAGCCATTCGTTCACAACAACTGTGACTTTGCGAAGCACCCAATTGACTCATCTCTCATTTGCACCGGGTCAATGGGGCAACAATGTAACGATTGAGTTTGTCTATACTGATTTGGTTGCGGGTTCAACAACTGGCATGACTGGAACTATCATACTCGATGTTGATCCAGGTAAATTCACTGTTGTACCTCTAGGAAATGGACACTTCTTAGTGATTCTAAATACAACCGCATTCGTATCAGATGGAGTCTATCAAGTGAATGCATCAATCATCCACACCAATCCCAACTATGCTTCTGCAATCGATATCTTTGATTTCTCGATTCTGAAGCGTTCAACACAGATTGGATATGATAGCCCAGATCCTGCTGCATATCAAGCGAATGTTACGTTCATAGTTACATATGTTGATGATAGCACAGGGAGAGGAGTTTCCGGTGCCACTATTGTAGTGACTGGAAATGGTACAAGCTCACTTGTACTCAACACAAACTACTGGGTGACCCAAATCGGATCAGGACAGTACGTGATAGATGTTGACACAGTTGCACTTGGTCCACCAGGTCCTTACCTGCTCTCTGTAGATGTAACATTCACTGGTGCGCCATTCTATCTCCCACAGACTGTGGATGTGGTTTCAAGAGTCACAACTCGGACCACCCAGATTCTGATCACCCAGACACCTGGAGATGTGGCATTCCTCGAAGATGTGATTTTCAGGTTCAAGTACGAAGACTTTCTACTTGGTACAAAGATTGTCATTGGCAAGACAGACATCACATTGTCTCATGGTCCATCACAGACTTTGATTGCTTCTGGTGATTATGCGCTTACAGAGTATGCATCATACTATGAGATCTCATTCGCCTCTACAATCCTCAATCCAGCTGCTCTAGTAACTGGCTACGAGATTCAATTGGCAATCGATACTGGTAGTGGTGTACCGTACTACGCACCCAGAGATACTACCACTCGAGTGACCACAACTGAGAGACCAACACAGATTCTCTTCCCATTGATTGTGGATACTCCTTACTATGACAACATCACAATCGAACTAAGTTACATCGATTATCTCACAGGCATCGGCATTGATGATGCAATCTTCTTCATTACTAGTGTAAACTGGAGTGTGCCTGAGTACCAACTAATTCGTGATGGCAGTGGAATTTACAGAGTCTATATCAACAGCAGTATCTTCGGAGATACTGGAACTGTCTACTTTGACATTACCCTGAGTAAGGCTGGTTCACCATTCTATGCGGATCGTACTACTCTTGATGTTCCAGCAACAGTCAAGGAGGTTCAGACATCACTCTTAGCTGAGGCACCTCCTGCAGGTACAACAGCTGTTGGAGCTCCTATCGAGGTCATCCTTACTCTAAGGGACTTTGACCATGACGAGCTACTATCAGGTGCAACCATCATGAGCAACTGGACTCTTCTATTTGGTACGGACTATCAATGGGAGGAGCTAGGGGATGGAGAATACAAGATAACCCTCAACACAACAGGTCTTCTCGCTGAGGCTCATTTCTTCCAAGTCTGGGCCGATAAACCATTCTATGAGACCGCGGTTGCCACTGTGGTTGTTCAACCTGGTGCAGCAACAGTTGAGATATTCCTGTCCAAGACAGCCTACTATAGTGACTGGGGCGAAATCATCAATATCACATTCCAAGTTCGTGAACCGTACTATGACACTCCAGTGACAGGCATGACCGCGACCATTCTCTGGAATGGAGTAGTTCATCCGGTTGCTGAGCTTGGTGATGGCTTCTATGGTATCCTGCTTGACACATCAATGGAGGACTATGGCATCTATGAACCACAGTTCACCGTGACCAAGCAGTTCTATCAGCAGCGTCAGACATCATTCACACTGGTTGTATCAAAGGCAACTGGACAAATACTACCTGAGTTCTCTCTCTATGCTTTCATCATTGACACTACTGGTGGTTTCACTGCGTATCTCAATGATACTGTTTCAAATGCCCCAGTTGTTGGTGCGACTGTAACTGCTGAATGGAATGGTACTGTGTATCCGATGACTCCTACCGGTACTCCTGGATACTACACGGGTACTGTCGATGTGACTGGATTTGCGATTGGTCAGTATCCTCTTACGATAAGAGCTGTATCAATCAACCACGTATTCCTCGAAACTGATATCGACATCAACGTGGTTCCAATCCCGACTAGTCTATTCCTATCCGATGGACACACACTGTTGAATGTCTTCTTCGGAGACACAGTTGACATTCTTGTGGTGTACAATGACACCTATAATGCACTTCTTATCACTGGTGCAAATGTGACATTCACACTCGGAAGTCTCACAGGTAGTTTGAATCCTGAGGTCAATGGAACCTATAGTGCGACAATCGATGTAAGTTCACTAGCATCACAGTCGATCTATCTGCGGATTATTGCTACTAAGGATGGCTATGCCACTGGAATCAAATCCATCATAGTAACTATTCTTCCAATACCTACTCAGACCTCTGTAGACTTCACGCTTCAGTCAGGGTACTTTGGCGCACAGAAAAATTACACCTTCTACTATCATGATGAACAGCATGATGTTCCAATTGTTGGTGCGAGCACTACGGCAACATGGGAGGGTGGAACACTTCCAGTAGAAGACCTTGGAAATGGGTACTATCTGGTCGTTGTTGACATTACTCTGACAACTCCCGGAGTCTATGACCTTGTGATGCAGTTTAGTCTTACAAACTACACCGCACGAACAATCACATCGTTGGTCGAGATATATGCCACACCTGCTGTGATACTTGGACCATCCTATTACGAGGTTCCAGTCGGTGAAGCAGCAGTTATCTTGTACGAGGTTGAAAATGTACTTGACAACTCCACTGTTGGTGGATTAATCGGTTACGCATATACAGACGTTCTAGGTGAAATTGAGCTTGATTTACTACCTAGTGGTCTCTATGCTCTCAACATCCCCGACAATCTAATCGCTGGTACTACTATCATTCTTGATATTGCCTTTGGAACTGCACAGTATTCAATTGCACCTTATCCTGTCGTCATTGATGTTCGACTCATTCTAACAGAACTGAGGTATCTCAATGATACGGAATACACATCTCCGGGACAAACCTTTGATGTATCAATCACATTCTATGACCTAGACCATCTCGCAGGAATCTCAGATGCTACTGTGACAGTAATATATGAGCAAACTAACATCACATACTTGGAACAGCGTACAGAGGAAGAAGGTGGTATCTACACGCTATACTTCCGAGCTGAAGAAGGTAGAACTTTCACTGTTGAGATTAGGTTTGATAAGGAAAACTATGTGAGCCAAGTCTTTATCCTAACTGTCAAGTCTGACATAAGTCCTCAACAACAATTCCAGCAAGCTTTGACGATTGGCGGTGGAGCTGCTCTAATTCTTATAGCTGTGCTCATCGTTGCTTATGTAAGGGTCTGGAGTGTTCCTGTTCAAATCAGAGCTCTGAACAGGATGATACGAGCCTTGAGTAAGGGACGTGTTCCAAAGCCATACGGTGCACCAAGCAGACTGGATATAGCAATGGGGATAGTGAATGAAGAAGCTGACTCCTTGAAACTCTCTAAAGCTGCAAACGAAATCGCTGAGTATCCAATTGAAACAACCGTACCTGAGGTCAACGAACTGCTTGAGGAGTTGGCTGCTATCACTGGCCTTGGTGAGGTCGAAATTGAAGCTTTCAGAGCTGATCTAGCTAGAATGAAGGCAAGTGAGCGTCCTGGCTTCCTCAAGGAGGTCATCGACCAGGAGAAAGCTCGACGTGCTGATGTCCTAGCTAAGCCCCCAGTGGGTGTACCAGCTCCTGAGGAGGTACCTCTAGAACAGCGACCTGAAGAGCTTGATGACCTGCGACAGAAACTAATCAAGAAGGGAATGGGAATAGACGAGATTGACGTCATTCTCGAAGAGGCAAAGAGTCTCTCAAAGGCAGATCTTGATGCTCTTCTGAGCAGTCTTGGTATCGACCTAGATTAGAAACAGCACATAGAACCAGCTGGTTTGCAACCAGCTGGTATCTACTTCTTTTGAAACCATCTTGGAGAAAAGTTAAGTGAGAATGATTTTCTTCCGACTATTATGGACCTCGATGAACGAATCAAACTAATCGCCAGTGTTGGTGAAGAAGTAGTTACTATGCCAGAGCTTAGAAAGCTCTTGGAGGAGAAACCCAATCCAATCGCATATGATGGGTTTGAGCCCTCTGGAATAGCTCATCTACCCTTTGGAGTATTCAGAGCACTTCTTCTCAAGGATCTCATTAAAGCTGGGATTAAATTCAAGATTTGGCTTGCGGATTGGTTTGCCTGGATAAACAATAAGATGGGTGGTGACCTAGAGAAGATCAGACAGGTGGGGGAGTATTTCATTGAGGTATGGAAAGCTGCTGGTGTTCCAACAGATAAGGTTGAGTTCCTATGGGCTTCAGACGCGATGGATTCTGTGGAGTACTGGGCAAGAGTTGTAAAAGTGGCCAAGAACACCACTGTGGCGAGAGCCACTCGAGCTCTTACTATCATGGGGCGAAGAGAAGGTGAGATGAAAGAAGTCGCTCAGTACTTCTACCCGATGATGCAGGTTGCTGATATCTTCCACTTAGAAGCAGATATCACTCAACTTGGTGTCGACCAGCGAAGAGCCAACATACTTGCTCGAGAGGTTGGACCAAAGCTTGGATGGTGGAAACCTGTCGTGATTAGTCATCACATGCTCATGAACTTGGAGGGTGCGGCGGAACCTGAGGGATTCGATGAGGAGAAGGGTTATGATGTTCAGATTTCATCAAAGATGAGCAAGAGCAAACCTTCATCCAGCATTTTTGTCCACGACACTGAAGAAGAGATTCGAAAGAAAGTAATGGCTGCATACTGCCCACCAAAAGTTGTCGAAGGAAATCCTCTTCTCGACTATGCCAAACATATCGTATTTCGAGGTTTCGAAGTCATAACTGTAGAACGGAAACTCAAGTTTGGAGGAGATATCGACTTCACAAGATATGATGAATTAGAGAAGACGTACGTCGCAGGAGATCTTCATCCGCTTGACTTGAAAAACACAATGGTGACATATCTCGATAAGATGGTTGACCCAGTTCGCACACACTTCGAGAAGAAGAAGAGTGCAAGGGAAATGTTCGACCGTGTCAAGAACTATCAGATAACTCGCTAGTCGTTCGACGTTTCCTTGTACTTCGAGTTACGCTTCCAAGTGCAACAAAACCAACAATTACACTGAACCACAACGTAACAACTCGAATCAAAATAGTGGCTGCACTTGCAAGGTACGCTGGTATTCCTAGGAGGAATGTTATCAGCGCGATTGAAGTGAATTCGTAGGTTCCCACACCTCCAGGGAGAAACGAAACAGCACCTATGATAGACGCAGTCGCATGTACGAATGTAGCCTGCAACAAGAGAATGAGTGAAGGTATTGCAAGTGATGGTAATTCTGGACCTGTCAAGAGGCTGAGCAGTAGCCAGAGTTCAAGACATTCGATAAACCAACCAGGGATGCTGATAATAGTACTCAGCACCAATGGTTTTGGACTTAGTGTCTGTGTCATTGTATTCTCGATATCGTCTATACTATCCTGAAATCGCTTCATGGGTCCAATTGATGTGAACCGTTTGAGAATCTTCTGATAGAATGTCTTCTGACTCAGAACAATAGCGGCTATAAAGACAACACCACCTAACATAAGGACAGTCAGAAGCTGGTCGCCAGTATTTACACCGATTCCAAATCCAAGCATTGCTAATACTACTAGAGCTAGTAGATCGGTAACCCGTTCTGAAACCACTACTGGTACGGTCTTGGCGATAGGTGTTCCATCAATATCTCGGATGAAATATCCCTTGATTGCTTCCCCTATTTTCCCTGGGGTTGTTGTAAGTGTAAATCCTGCAAGAAAGACACTGAAGCTATCCTTGTGTGAAAGATGGACGTCAATTTGGTTCAAAAAGTACTGCCACTTCACATATCGAATGATGTAGTTCAGGAAGGACAATGCCATCATGGCAGGTATGACCCACCACCATGGAATGGAAGCAAGAGCATCCACCACCGCTCCTATTTGTCCATAGAGTCCTACAGCTGCAAATACTACGACACTGAAGATTACAAACAAGATGACCTTCTGTGTACTGATCATTGATTGCTCAGTTTCACTATTCGTTTCTTCACCAGCTGTCATAAGCAATCTTCCTCACTCTTTGCCATAGCATCGTTGGAATGTGTAGAATGAAAAATGACGGATATCCCGTGATTTGGGTTCGACCCTTCTTGAGTTCCTCAAAGATGTCATCGGCGGTCTCTACGTCCTGTAGCCAAGTCTTTGCATGACCAATTTCCCACGAGGTGTGACCATCACTTCCAGCTGTCATAGGCTTATTCAAACGCTTAGCCAGTATC
>MEHG01000021.1 GCA_001940705.1 Candidatus Thorarchaeota archaeon AB_25 | reverse complement strand
GTATTCTAGGTAATAGTCATAATGACCAGTTACTGGGTCATAATCATACCACAGGTCAAACAAGTCATCCCAGTGCTCACTGAACATATTCCCACTTTGACCTCCAGGATATGTTACATAGTAGTCTGGAGTCGCTGTGTAGCTGACGATCATTCTTCTCGAAGGTCCATGTTCCACAACGGGTCCACTACCGACATTAACTGTATAACCACTTCCCCGGTGTTCTCCTCCACCAATATAGGTCATACCAGCAAGGTGGTCAATGAAGATCGTGTGGAATGCACCATAGAGCCAATCATTTGGATTGGAACTTATTGCATGGAGTTGATCAGCTGTCCTGTGAAGGGCTCGAATCAGAATTTCATCTAGACTCTCTACAACCCCATCTGTTGTGCTATCGTCTATGTAGTACGAGATTGATTCAGCAATAACCCACTCAAGAACCTGAATTCTTGCAGTTGATGCTGAGAGCCCGACTTCCCGAAGCTCATCAAAGATCTCGTATCTGATATTCTCAAGAAGATATGTCCATATGGTTGGAGCAGCAATATCTACATCCATCTCATAGTCCCACGTGTTCAAAGGATCAATTAGATCTTGGATGGTTGTATTTCCATAGCCACTGGCAGCACTGAGTACGTAGGGCAGCATCTTCTCCGCCGTTAAATCAACGATATCAGCCTGCAATACCATCATGTCTTCTACCGTGAGATCACTGGCTGCTTCCAGCCAGGTGTGTATACGCTCACCTCGGTAGTCCTCAGATTGATGACCCAGTATTATATACGGATATGTTGAAGGATCTATTGATTTCTGATTTGCTGATTGAAGGAAGCATTGTGACGGATTGACTGATCGTGGGTTGAATGCATAAGGAACATTGCTCACCATCCCAACTGAATCATTCACAGCCCTTACTGGGAAGTAACCAGAATATCCAGCTCTGAGTGGAAATCGTCCACCAACCGTTATTGCGATGTTACCTGCGTCATCTGCATAGATGAAATTGTGAGGCGGTGAGTCCCACCAATACATGGCATCAAAATAATCATCAATGTTGTTCGCCCTATTGAGAATTCCAAGAGTCAGCATCTCGTGCGTCACACCAGACCCTGTCCAGTTCATTGCGATGTTTCGATACTCCTCTTGGTCATCTGAGTTGTAGGTGTTGGTGTAGGAGTCAACGCAGGGTCCATGTACTGACCAACTGACATTGAACTCAACAACAGCTCCACCCTTGACCTTGATTGGTTCATCTACAATTTCAAAATCCCTCCACTCTCCATTGTATCGGTATTGGTTTGGATTTGCTGGATTGAGCTCTTCAACGAAAATGTCAAGGACATCTGCACCCACATTTGTCATGCCCCATGCAATGTGTTCAGTGTGACCAATCAATACACCAGGAGTTCCTGGCAGAGTACCACCTTGCACATTAAGTTCACCAGGTACAACAAGCTGAACCTCATACCAGAGTGAAGGTGCTTGGAGTTGCAAATGGGGATCGTTTGCCAAAATTGCTTGACCATCCGCTGTTTTACTACCATTCACTGCCCAGCTGTTACTCCCCACAAACAGTCGGTCACCAAAGAAGTCGATTATGTCAGATGTAGCACTCATTATTTCATTCATCTTCTCCAATGAAATAAGACCGGTAGGCTCATCCTCCGCTAGTATTGCTGGAGGTGGTGTCACACTTGCAGGAAATCCTCCAGGTGCATCAGGATAATCAACCAAGCTCAGGTTGTATTGCTCAGGGATTACTGGAATTGTATCAGGAAAGACATCAGGGATGATTTCACTATACATTGTGTCATTATCAAGCTGGACTCTGATGAACTCCCTCTGGAGATCATAGATTCCTCCTGAGAGACCCCAACTCATGTATTTTGCCCAGATGAATGAGTAGACAGGTTGCCAAGGCTCAGGAGTGAATCCTAGAATCTTGAACTCGATGGGTGTGTTCTCACTTGTCATCGAGTTGATGAACGCATTGATACCCTCTACATGAGCATTAACTCCTCGGAGAGTGTAGTCGACATCTTCATTTGTTGCAGCATTGTCAATAAACCATTGATGCGTTTCTGCAGCAGAATTGGCAAACCCATATGTTCGATGCATCATATCTGTACCGACAGCTATACTGCCGACAACCTCACTTATCTTTCCAGCAGCAAGATATGTTTGCATCACCATCTGGAACAGACGGTCTCTCGCTTGCATGTAGCCAAGTGCGAAAAACGCATCTTCAATTGTTTCACCATAGATATGTGGAATACCCCACTCATCAATGATCACCTCTGCCCCATCTACTAGTCCAGGTAGTGTCAATTGCTGAGTGTTGGGATGTTGAATCCCTCGACCTGAGTCGAATATTCCACCCCAAGGTTGGATTATACCTAGACCTCCAGTCAATAGTCCAATTGGCATTGTCAGAAGTATAATCAATGCTATCGGTCCAATGAATGAGAGAGCTAGATTCACGACCTTTCTCTTCATTTTCTCTCCAACTCTTAATAGTTCAATTTTGGTATAATGTGCGTCGTGCCCTTTAAGCGTTAGGAGAGATGTTTTTTGTTTGGAATATACTAAATCGTAACATCATCATAGTCAAGGACTCCGACCTGCGCGGTCATCTTCCATTCATTCTGAACCTTCGAATAGATCTTACATGTTCGACCAATCCAGTGGTTGTCGATTCCATTCTCATCACGCCAGAGTGTGTCTATATCAACGACTGCGAATGCGCCATCGCCTTCCTTCGAGACCTTGATTCTTTTGATTGTGCGAATATTGTGAACGAGTTTATGCGTATCAAAGAGGTCTTGCCACCCTTGTCGCCAGCGCACATCATCATAGCGGCCCCATTCAATCACCCAGTTCATAGGGTCGTGGGTCTTTGAATCAGGGGGCCAAGGCCAGACCATGTCATGATGAAACACAGTCATCAATAGGTCAACATCTTGCGTGTCCCAAGATTTTGTCTCTCTGTTGACAATTTCTTCAATCTCAGCGACTATCGATTCCATAGACACCACCAAGCGAATTCTTCTGAGATTGTTGGAACTTAAGTGATTATTCTATTTTCTCAAACGATACCATTGCACTGTAAGATCAATCATTGGGACAATGACAAATGGGAGTCCGATCAGCATCGATACTCCCCATATAAGAAAGGGATTTGCTTCAAATGGTGGAATCTGTAGAGACCAGGTCCAATAGTTCAAAGATTCAAGCAATGCAACAACAGCCATTCCAAGAATGCCAACTGAGAGTGCCCTCTTGCACCCAATATAGCGACCTTCACCCTCACCCGCGATTCTAGCGAACACATAGATAATGATAAGCACAAATCCCCAAGCGAGTTCACCAAACAATGGATTCGGGGGAACAGCGGGGTACGTTTGCATAGTACTCGGTATGAATCAAACTGACTTGAGTTTTCTGCTCATAGTAGTTTAATGGGCAAACTTTTTCTGTAAGATGATGTGCGACAAGAGATGTTGTGACTATTATGGTTAAGACAGAAACCTTTCGCGGCAGGGACTTCATAACCCTGCTCGATTATACTAAGGAGGAAATCGAGACCATCCTTGAGGTAGCACTTGATCTTAAGCGTAAATTCGCGATAGGTGAACCTCACAAACTTCTCGATGCAAAGACATTGTTCATGATCTTCTATAACCAGAGCCTGCGAACTCGAAACTCATTCGAGGCTGGAATGACCCAGCTGGGTGGACACGCACACTTTCTTGATCCCAGCAAGATATACGCGCCAGCTCTTGAAGGTGACGAAAAGGCCTATTCTACCGAACGCGTTTCAGATGTAGCACGTGTTCTCGCAAGAATGGGCCACGGTATCGCAATTCGTTGCTATGGAGACCCTGTGGGTTGGCAATATGGACGAGCAAACGAGGTCATCAGAAACTTTGCTCACTGGAGTCATATACCAATCATCAACATGGAGGATGACATCTACCACCCATGTCAGGGACTTGCAGACATCATGACAGTGAAAGAAAAGTATGGCACATTCAAAGACGTGAAGTTTGTCATGTCTTGGGCTTACTCACCATCAGTTCACAAGCCTCTGGCAGTTCCACAGAGTGCAATTATTGCCTCGACCAAGGTTGGATTGGATACGGTATTGGCTCATCCTAAGGGAATGGAGCTTGATGACGAGATCCTCAAACAGTGCAAAGCCCTTTCAGAGGAGAACGGATCCAGCTTCGAGATTGTGAATGATATGGACGAAGCTTTCGAAGGTGCACATGTTGTCTATCCAAAGGCTTGGACATGCAAGGAATTCATTCCTCCGTTCAACGACAAACCTGAGCTTGAGAAGTCACAGGCTGTGTTTGACAAGAACAAGCATTGGATCTGTGATGACGAGAAGATGGCGATTGCAGGTCCTAAAGCACACTATATGCACTGCCTTCCTGCTGACAGAGGCTTTGAAGTGAGCAACTCTGTTCTTGACGGTCCACAGTCCATTGCCTTTGACCAGGCTGAGAACAGACTACATGGCCAGAAAGCGGTCATGGCACTGACTATGCGATAGTTTCGATTTGGGATGGGGTCATACCCCACCCCGTCACTCTTTTTCTAAATCTTAGGAACCTCCTAATTAGGAATATATGCTACATTGCTAAATGAAAGTTGGTTGCTGAGAATGACTGACCAACTAGAACTCATGGTGAAATACTTAGTTCATCTACAGTTCTACTCCGAAGAAGAGGACGTTCTCTATAGCCGTGATAGAAAGCATCGTCTATCGATAAAGGGTGTCGGTCCTGTTGTAATTGCTTTTGAGGAGGAATTCAAACGCCATATTCATCTCATCCGACATAAGCAGTTCAGAGCATTTCTCAAAGAGGTGGCTAAAACTATTCCATTTGACATCGAACCGGTTCTTTTGCAATTCAATGATAGTGTTCGGGAAATAGGAAGTCATAATCTCACAGATGAGTTATCAGCAAACTTCTTGATTGGACCAATCAGATCAGCTCTTCAGACCAGAG
The DNA here is from genome assembly GCA_001940705.1 of Candidatus Thorarchaeota archaeon AB_25. Lineage (GTDB taxonomy): Archaea > Asgardarchaeota > Thorarchaeia > Thorarchaeales > Thorarchaeaceae > SMTZ1-45. Next base: position 19,273 of record MEHG01000021.1, on the reverse strand, counting down.
AGTTTGAAGCATGCATGTATGAGATAAGAAGAGACGCTATTCAGCGAGTGGGAACAGATGATGCAAAAATAGTCGTTGACGAAAGAATCTCTGATTATTACTCCACGAACGAGTTTTCAGTTTCGATGCTTCACAATCTTGCTCTACTGAGGCTGTTAACCTCTCTCTATGGATCAGAGGAGGTTCAAGACAGAGTCGGGCTAATTCTAGAGCAATTCTGTGAAGAGTTAGTCATCAAGCTTTCCAAGGGATAGCCGCAAGGACTTCAACATGCAATTGATTAACTGATTACTCCTTGCTAGAACCTGAGAATTTGAATGAAGGTAGCTTCATTGCAGGAACCATACCATTGGGTGGTATTTCCAGGAAGTCAGAATACTTTCCAATCATCTCTATTTCTTTGAAGAATCGAGGAATAGCGTCTGTGAATCGAAGAGTATGGAGTGGATGTTTAACTTCACCATTCTCGATAAACCAAGCACCATCCCGGGTGAGCGCAGTGAGCACCCCCTCTGTAGGATTGACTGTGTTCATGTAGTGGAAATGAGTAACAAGTACTCCCCTTTTAGTTTCAGATATCATTTCCTCCAAAGAAGAATTCCCCTCGCCAACAATGATATGTCGAGCAAATGGTCCAGCAGGACCCCACACCTTTGCATGATTTCCCGTACTTTCAACACCATCTTTTGTTGCAGTTAGAGTGTCGTAAACTAGATTCTTAACAACACCTTTGTCAACGAGATCTACTCTCCGGTGGGGAACCCCTTCATCATCAAACAATGATGCACCGACAAGTCGTTGATCAAGAGGATTATCCCACATGTCCAACTTCTCTGAGAACATTTGTTCTCCAATTCGATCTCTGAGGAAGCTCATGTATTCCTGATATCGTCTTGCACCAAATCCGATGTAGGTAGTAAAGTAAGCCAAGTCACCAGCAGCAGCTGGTTCAAGGACAAGCTCGTACTCCCCAGGATCAAGATACTTCAATCCAAAACCGTTAGCTGCTTTCTCAGCTGCAGTTCTCGCTACGCTTTCAACCTTAAGCTTACTCACATCTCGTCTTGCGTCAGTAGCCCAACCAGCAGTTTCTTCCTTATCGTCCTTTGCTAGGACAGTCATCTCAGTACTACTGTAGGTTCGCATCTCATATGCGTCTATACCAAGGGAGTTGGCTACAGTCTTCTCTACTGTGACATTCTGCACATATCCCGCAACAGCAAAGACTCTACTATCGACTGCATGTGCTGTGTCAATTGCGAGTTTTGCAAACTCAGCTCTCTTCTCCGGAGTCGTATTGTAAGTGGTTTCACATACTTGACGTGATACATCAAAATCACTAGCATATGGCATAGGAGAAGGGAGAGATTTGAAGTCTTTATTCTCGGGGGAGATTCGAGCAAGCGCAACAGCTTGTTCAACAGCTTGCTTGATTTCATTATCATCCATCACTTCAAACTCCACGGAACCATTCTTTTGGCCGAAGTAGACAATGACTCTCACCTTAGCATGTTTATCAGCCACATTCTGGTCGATGATGCTGTTTGCTAATCTTGTGAGTGCTCTACTCGTTAGAGTGATTGTCGCTTGAGCCTGTGATGCTCCAAGTGTCTCAGCCTCTTTGAGAATCAATTGTGTCTTGGTCTGTAGTAGTTCCTTGTTGTTCTCCATTTCACTTCCCCTCCATTATTCCTACGCGAACATTGTGGAATCTGGCAGTACCGCAACCATGACCAACATACATTACTTGAGGCGGTTGGCCCTTCCCACAGTTTGGAGTACCCCAAACACGCCAGTCATCCTTTGAGGAGGCATCCATATTGCCCCAGAACTCAGGAGTGATTCCAGTATATGTTGGATTCTTGAACATCTGTCCGATTTCTCCATCAACTATCTCCCATGCTATCTCAGTACCAAATTGAAAGTTGAGGCGTTTATCATCGATACTCCAGCTCTTGTTCGTCGACATGAGGATTCCACGTTTTGTGTCTTCGATGATATCATCTCGAATCCAGCCAGAGGGTTCAAGATTGATGTTAACCATTCTGATGAGCGGTAGTTTCTGAGGGCTGTCAGCACGCATTCCACCTGAACTTTCACTCAGACCAACCAAGGCAGCAGTTTCCCTAGAGGATTGATAGCCTACAAACAGACCATCCTTCACAAGTTCAACTCGCTTTGCCTTGACACCCTCGTCATCATATCCGAACGTACCTAGCCCACCAGGTATTGTAGAGTCTGATGTCATTGTGACATGTTCGCTACCATATCTCAGGGAGTTGAGTTTATCCACTGTCATAAAACTGGTTCCTGCATATGCCGCTTCTGTACCAAGAACTCGGTCCAGTTCAGTTGGATGTCCACAACTCTCATGTATTTGGAGCATGAGCTGATGTCCATCAAGTAGGAGTGTGGTCTTCTCTGTGGGACATTGTTTTGCCTTTGTGAGTGCTATTGCCTCATCAGCGGTTCGCTCAACATTATCCAGCAATTTTCTAGACTCAAAGAATTCGTAGCCGCTCGTGGAGAAATCGCCCCTGAAAGAGCCAGGATAGGACCGTATCTGTGGTGGTGCACTTGGTGAAACCGCCATACAACTGAATCCACCCCCACAGAAGACAATCTTCTGCGTGATGTAGGCACCATCAGTATTCGCAAACGTCTTATCTTCGCTATGACCTCTATAGTCAGCTTTTGTGAATTTGATTAACCCAGGATTGTGCTCTCCGAGTTTCTTGTCAACCTCTACAAGCTCCTCGACCTTCTGTTCAGTTGGGACTTTGAAGGGGTCCTTCTTGATAGGTGTTGAATATGAAGCAGTTTCAGTCTTGACATCAACCAACTCAACGGGATTTTTCCGGGTCGATCCAGAAGCCTTAGCTATTTTGACTGCCAACTCAGCAACTCTTCGTATCTCTCCATTAGATATATCAAAAGAGCCTGCAAAACCCCAACCACCATCTGCAAGACATCTGATACCAAAGCCAATCTCCTTTCGCAACTCCATCACCGAGATGTTGCCCAGCTTGATTGAGATGTCTTCATCCTTGATAGTAACAATGCGAATGTCTGCATATGAGGCACCGAGGTCTCTACAGGTGCCTAATGCATAATCAGTTGAGTTTCTCACTAGCAATTCACCAAGAGCAAGCCAGATTTTAGCGCGATAATACTTTTTCTAAGGAAATGAGAAGTTAGAATATGAGCAGAGAGCGCCGTCAGGAATCGTGGGGTAAGGAATCAAAGTGTTGAGTTTATTGAAGTCATAGGGAAAACTCAAACTGTCGGATACCTCTGCTCAGTTTTTACCTCAGGATGGAGAAATATGGAATCGAGTATCACAGGGTCAGATATTCAGCTCATCAACTCGTTTGAAGAACTCGCGAGTCAGAAATGCACGATACTTGAAGCCACCCCATCCTGAATCATCCATGAGTGTGGACACCTCTCCAAGGAGTTGCTCGCGTGGCATCACGGTAACATCAAATATCTCTCTTGTGTCAACTGGTTTCATTTCTCCGTCTAAGGGTTCAGCAAGAAAGACAAGCGAACGCCAAGGAATCGTGCGATCTTTGCAGACAACGTCAAGATACATATCCAACACAAAGTGAGTTAATCGAATTGTAAGTCCAGTTTCTTCATACATCTCACGAATCGCGGCATCTTCTAGAGATTCGCCGGGTGTTGCACCACCAGAGGGTGCTCGGTAGATACCAGTTCTAGCATATTGCGGTTTCTGAATTACAACGAAATTACCATCATCCCGTCGAATGAAACATGTGATGTCATGCAAGCGACCCTTGGATTCTGTTCGTTTAACAAGAGCACACTCAAATTCTCGAAAATCTGCAGTGAACTTGTGAACCACAGGTTCCCCGTATTTCTCCTTTAGAGTAGCTAACTCATTGTCATTGATGTCGTTCAGAAGTCTCGCCGTCAAAAGAGCAGGAATAGGATGCATAAAGGTTGTGGGACGACAACCTTTTACGAAAATGATTCCTTATTGTTCATACTCCAATTGGAGGAAGTGGTTAATGGAGAGAAAGGTAGGCGCTGTAGTAGTCAAGACCTACATGGGTGACATCACCGAACTCACTGTAGATGCAATTGCTAATGCTGCCAATTCTGACCTTTGGATGGGATCAGGTGTTGCAGGAGCCATCAAATCCAAGGGAGGTCAGCAGATAGAGGACGAAGCCCTCTCTATGGGACCCATCAGACCTGGTGAGGCAGTCATGACAACTGCAGGAGTACTTCCATCCAAATATGTAATTCATTGTGCAGGGATGCCACCAGGGGGAAAAGCTACATACTGGAAAGTATTGTCTTCAGTTCAGGCAGCCCTCAACATCGCATCAAATCACAATCTTAGTTCAGTAGCTTTTCCAGCTATCGGAGCGGGGGTAGGGGGACTTGCTGAAGAACAATCTGCAAAGGCGATTATCGAAGGAATTGCCCATTATTCTCGAAAACCAAGTTCAGTAAAGGAAATAACGGTTGTAGGTCTAAACAAGTCTATGTGTGACTGCTTCTGCAATGCGATAAAAGAATGTGAGGAGCAAGAGTCTTGAGTGTGTGGTCTCTAGGAAATCTCAGCGTCATAATTCAACTGGGGGACATTAACGATTCGAACATTGACCTAGCTGTGAAGACTAAGGATATTAAACTCGGAAGAAAGGGACCTAGTATAACTGTGCAAGAGGGGAGTAATGCGGAAGAGACTCTCTATTGGCCGGATATCTCATTGGATTTTCCAGATCGTCGCTCAGCAATATACACTGCGGCAGTAGGGGCACTAGAAGCGGCTGAAGGGCTCAAGGCAGAGAAGGTCGGATTCTTCACAATGGGATTCGAGGTTTCTCGAATACCCAGCTGGGAGGTTGCTGAGGAAATTGTGAAAGCAATCGTCAACCATTCAAAGACAGAGACTGGTCTGAACAGTGTTTTGTTGGCTGCGAGCTCACCCATCCAAGTGAGCTCATTTCAGTATGCACTGAACAACATCGCTACGATTGTGCCTGAACGACCTACATCTTGAGCCGTCGACGAGCCGCATCAGCGGATGACACTAACGGATCCCATGTATCGCAGATTGCTGGAGCGTAGCAGTTCTCAAAGTCAAAGAGCTCTACTGCGTCAATGTCTTGTTGTATTCCCAATGTCAAAACGTTGAGCCGCATTGCAGCATCCTCTTCACCAACAAGTTGACCTCCAACAAGCTTGCCGGTCTCTTTGTTGTAGAATGTCTTCAACTTGAGCTCTTTCCCACCGATATAGTAGTGAGGTTTTGTGGCACCTTTCATTGAGCCCTTGACCACAGGAATCTCAAACCGTTTTGCCATATCCTCAGTGAAACCAGTACTTGCAATCTCAAGACCAAATAGCTTGGTGACCTTTGCACCAACAATACCAGGGAAAGTTACGTTTCCGCCAGCGGCATTGATTCCAGCTACACGTGCCTGTCTGACCGCAACTGTGCCAAGACCACCTGCCATCGGTGTCCGCGTGATGAACTCGAAGTTCTCAGCACAGTCACCGCATGCATAGACCTGGTCAAGGTTTGTCATCATCCGGTCATCAGTCTTGATACCCCTAGTAGTTCCAATCTCAACACCAGTTTTCTCAGCGAGGCCAGTGACAGGTCTGACTCCTGTAGCAACCACAACAAAGTCTGCAGGAATCTCAGACACTTCCTCAGTTTCTCGGTTCTGAACAACCACTGAGGTAGGTGAATCCTTACCTTTGATCTCTTGTGCTGCAGTGTTATTTAGGATCTTAAGACCATGTTCTTCGCAGTGCTCCTCTACTATTGCAGCCATATCTGAATCAACCATTGCTAGAAGTATATGAGGAAGGAATTCAACCACAGTGACATCAAGTCCCCTCTCGTGGAATGCTTCAGCCGTCTCCATACCCACAAGCCCTCCACCAATTACGACGGCGGTCTTTGCCTTGTCTGCTTCGGCAGACAGAGCTTTAGCATCATCAAGAGTTCTCAGACCATAGACTCGTTTCTTGTCGAGACCCTTAATTGGTGGGTCAGCATTCTCTGCACCAGTTGCGAATATCAAAGCGTCATAATTCTGTTTACCACCTGAGAAAACAATCTCCTTCGACTTGTGGTCAATGTCAGAAACAGCTACGCCTAGGTTTGCATTGATCTTCAATGCGCCCCAATTATCAGGAGCCATTAGCACCAAGTCCTCGAACGCACCAACTTTTCCTGAGATTGTGTAAGGAAGTCCGCATCGCGAGTATTGGGAATAAGGCTCTGTATTGAAGAGAGAAATCTCGACTTTTCTATTGAATTTCCTTGCTTGTAGTGCTGCAGTAGCACCAGCTGCTCCACATCCAATAACAATGATTTCTTCGACCAATTGTGTTAACTCCTCGCCTTGTGAGTATCTTGGTAAGATTCGGGTCCACACTATAATTTTACTCATTATATTTCATCTGGTTGGATTTGTTCATAACCAAATAACTCAGAATGAATAAAAGGGGCGAAAGGAATAGGGAAAAAGTTGCAAGCGACATGAGTGAAGATGAGTTGAATTTACGATGAAGGAATCTGTGTATGACATTGAAACCAAAAGAAAAGTTAGCAAATACAGACCAAAAGTGCGGCAAGTAGGTGGATTTGGTAATGATTTACTCAAAATTCTATCACTAGGCATGTTAGTTCTTGTTCTTACATTACCAATTCTGTCCACGAAAAGCACTGTAACAGATGTGGTGGCTATCAATGGTCCGATTGAGATTCTTACACCAGCTGTTGGCGGACCGGACAACCTCTTGCATATCGGTCTCTCCGGATCATATCGAGCACATCCAGGTAGCACAATGGGTATGCGTGGTTTTGCGTATGTTAATACAATAGAGGAAAAGATATTCTTCACAGATCCTTTCAGTGACATATCACTAAATATGAGCATAGGGCCATCGGTCACTCTTCCAACCACACTGATTGTTTCAGACATTGATGATGATGGGCATGATGAGTTTCTTGGAATAAAGAGACCTTTTTCGACAACTGCCGCAGTGTACATTGCTGATTTCAACGATGACACCTTCAAAGAATGGACCTTTCCAGGAGTGAGTGCTACACTTCTTGGTTTGGGAGATTTCAATGGCGACAGCCAAATTGATGTAGCTGTCAATGTGAACAATGGAGACTGGATGATCACTCTAGATCTCTCAACAGGATCCATAATAGGAACTTCAGATGTTGGTAGTATTTTCAGGGGATATAGTGCAATAGGGCGTTTCTCAGACCCCAGTTCCGATCAGATAGTCTTGTCCAATGATACTCATATCTGGCTTCTCGACGGAGATGGTACTGGTCCATTAAACATGAGCTCTGCGACCACAAGAGGCATTCATAAATTGGATTATGGGGGAGGACTCTCTGATTTCTATGTCGAGGATAATTTGGGACGCATTAGATTGTATCAGGGTTCAGATTTATCCCTGATTTATCAAACAACGGTCAGTCCAGTCAGTGGACAAATTAATTCTATTGTCGGCAATTTTACTGGAGATTCTCAAGAGGATATTGTAGCCGTTTCAACATCATGGAATATCGCGCAATTCATAGACGGAACTAACGGGACAATCATTCGGACAACTCCCGATGTTTATTCCTACGTCAATGGATTGGCGGCAGGGCATATTGATAATGATGAATTGACTGATGTTGCATTAGTGACCATTCTAGACAATCCCTGTTTCATTCACGGTCACAATGCAGACCTTGCGTACGCAGAAACATTCATCGAAGGTGTGGACACCCTAAAAGTGTACGACGTCGATGCAAATGGAATGGATGACATCTTCATCAACTCTGGTTCTGACCTTTACATACTTCTCTCTGAACCAGAGGCACCAGTAATTATACAGGAACCACTTGATCCACTTCATCCAACTGTTAAGGATGAATTCGTCACTTTCAAGATTCTCGTTGATGAAACAACCGCGGTTGAATCTGCAGAGCTATACATTAGAAAAGAAGGAACTCTCCTTTGGACTCAACCTCATCTCGAATTGTTCACACCAGACAGTGGAGAAACCTACTTTGCATTCCTTGTAGGTCTTGAGGCTGCGACCTATGAGTATTATGTCACTGTCCAAGATGTGTATCTAAATGTCGGATACGCTAATGATGAAACAAACCCCGGAGCATTTGTCATAACAGGTCATCTTGCATGGCAGCATGACAAATCAGACACGTACAGCAGATTTGGGTCACATAGATTACTGGCACTTGGCAATGAATCTGATGGAGATTCTATCCTCTACAGTTTGAACCTAGCACCATCGGGTAAGACATTGAACTTGAGTCAATATTCATCCGATGGAACTCTGTTGGATTCGTATGCCATTGATTTCACAGGAGGATATGATTTTACGCTTCGTTCAGGACTGGTGGATGATGACGCCATACTCGACCCCATCGCAATAGTAACTACTGCTTCAACAACCGTCTACGTCCTACATGGAAATGATTTCACCCTTTACCATTCACAAATTTCACCGGTTTACATGAAGCGAATAAATCTGGTTGAAGTCCTGGATGGAAATGCAGATGGAAAAGATGACATCTACCTTCTTGAGAATACAGAACATTTCACTATAGCAAGAATGGACAGCACTGGATCTTGGACCTCTAGGGATCTCACAAACCCAGAGGATAACGATTTGGCACCGCAGTTCATGATTGGAGCCTTTGATGGTGACGCCTCCACTAACAACTTGACAATTGTTCGTGGAGATACTTTCATTGAAATTGTAGATGGATCAAACATTTTCGCATCCCGTGCAATTGCGATACCACGAGCTGGATTTACAAAGATTGAAGCTAAAATCATCACTACAATGGACCGTCTAGGTCCTAAGAGTGGAGAATTTGCATTCGGACTTACCTTCTGGACTGGCACAACACCTGAAACCAGATTATACTTGTTTGATGGCTCCGCACAGAATCTAGGAGATATGGACACATATTTCTTAGCTGGAAAGGATGTATCATTTCTGTATCCGTATGATGTGGAGCAAAATGGTGTTGATGAGCTTGCTGTCTTGGATGAAAGCGGAGAATTATTGTTAGCTCGAGTCGTTGGACCATTATCTGTCGACTGGACAATTCAAGTAACAGATGCAAGTCCACTAAGTGGTTTAGTCACAGACTTCGATGGTGATAATGAGGAGGAATTCATTCTATTTACGAAAGAAGATGGAGGATTAACAGCAATCTCACCAAATGGTGATATTGACAGGACTGCAGTTGTTGGGGAAGTTTATGTGCCCATTCCAATTGGAAATGTCGATCCGGGAGAGGGGCAAGAAATAGCTGCGTATCCGTTAGTCCAAGGTATTGGAGATGTTGTGATTGGCGCAATTCGCGATCTGGATTGGTTCTATAGACTGACGGTGAATTTTGATTATTCACCTTCTGTCGTAGAACAAGGAGCTCTATTCACTGCCAATGTGACAGTTACTAACATCTACGGAGAGATTGTGGAAGATGCCAGTGTTTACATGAGCTCACACTTCATGACTCCTGAGGGTCCCGGAGTGAACACCATCGGATTCTACTTTGACTGGCCTTCTATGAAATATCAAGGATGGACTGATGCAACATGGCCGATTGGTATAGCCAATTTGAGTATCAGTGTCGACAATGGATTCTATCACCCATATGAGGAAACCTATGTCGATGCAGTGACTATTAGAACTAATCTCCATGTATCTGTCCAAGCTCCAGAGCTAGTCACACAAGGAAACCGTATGAACTTGACAGTCTGGGTGCTAGATGATCTAGGCGGAACGGTTTTGGGTGCCACAGTTTCAGTTACTATAGGGGGAGTTATGCATGCAGCTACACAAATAGGTTCGAAGTATATTGTTACTGTTCCAGTAGTCGTATTAGATGCTGGAATCCATACAGTTTCAGCCACAGCAGACCATGTTTATGCAACTGGAACAGGAGTGGGAGAAGCAGAAATAACTGTTCAGATTCTGACTACATCACTTAATGTTTTTTCAGACTTCCCTGCTGTTGCACAACAGGATGAATTAGTGACAGCGTGGTTTAATGTCACAGATAGCTTGGATCAACCTGTCCAGGGGGCAATTGTGTCTCTAAGAAGTGGTCCTATAAGTTTCGAACTAGTTGAGAGCTCAGTTTCGGGAAGTTACATCTTCTCTCACAACATAACTTTGGGTATTGGTTCTCAGATTTTCGAATTGATCGTTGAGAAACCGGGTATCCTCGGTCCACCCGTTGCTGAGGTTAGCTTTGATGTATTTGGAAATCTTACACCCAACGTGTTCTATACTCCTCGCGTAGAAGGCGGAGCCCTTTTCGATGTGACCGTGTTTGTAAAGGATAAGTATGGTCCAGTGTTTGGCTGGACATCAATCCAAGTTGATATCAATGGCACTCTCTATACTGCATATCCCTCCACAACAGACCTCCCCGAGTATACTCTGTGGGTCACTGCAGACTTCCTTCTAGGACCTAGCAATTTCCGGGTCTATGTGAATGCAACTTATGGAAACCCATGGACGAGAGTCTTCGATATACGCACCTATTCAGATGCTGCAACCGATGCTCAAGTGTTCTCGTCTATAGGATGGACAGTAGCTCAGGGAGACCAACCAATTATCGAACTACACTTTGTTGACTGGGCAGACCGACCAGTAGCTGGAGCAACAGTGACGGTCTTTGTCAATGCACTTTCCTATAACCTTGTGGAGATAGAGGGTAGTCCAGGAGTTTATGCAGCAACAGTTTCAACAGTAGGTTGGATACCAGGACCGTATGAATATGTAGTTTCGGTGGCTCACCCAGATGTCCAAACTGGGGAGCCAATCAATGGGACCCTAACTGTGTTAGGACAATTGGAAATAAATGTGGAATATGCTCCTGACAACCCAACTCAAGGTCAACCACTTACTATCATTGTTGGAGTGGTTGACACTTATGGTAACCCGGTTGCGGATCTCGAGGTTATTGTTGAGTTCATGGGTCTACCCGCAATGACAGCGTATCCGACAGATCAGGTCGGAGAATATGTAGTTACCATTCCAATTGTGCCCTCAACACTTGGTTATGGAGACTTCACGGTTGCAGTTACAGCATTAGGAGAGTTTGTTGAGGAAACAATGGATACGGGAACAACTATCCTCGTCGAGCCTGCTACACCGAACTTCACAATGTCAACAAGTTCACTTTCCCTTGGTGCAGGTGCATCATTTGTCTTGAGCCTAATTGGAATGGTCATCTATTTCAGAATGGCATCATCCATGAGAGTGGATGACAAATCTCTGGAAGGACGTAAGAAATCTCTCAAGAACATGGATAGGCTGTATCTTCTGATTGTATTGGGAAGTGGTGCGGGACTAGTTGGTTCATATTCAATGTACACAGCTGGGAACTATGCTGTCGCATTAATCCTCACTGTCGCACTCCTTGGATGTTCAGTGCTTCTTTATGGACTCTGGTTGTATCGAGATGCTACAGCTGCAGTGCTCGTTCAACGTGCACTCAGTAAAAAGAGAATGGTCCTAGGACTATGGCATCTGGTTTTCGTACCACTAGTCATATTCATGATACTCATCTACGGTGTGGAGATTGACTGGTTTAAGAGATATATCATTGACGTGTCATTCACAATTGGAGATATCTCGATTCCATCAATCATGACGACTATCTTCGCGGCATACATGTCATCGATACTGGTCGTGGTTGTGAACCTCTACCGAGAAGTGAGTAAGGGTCTCAAGAAGATTGTGAAGATGGAAGATGCAGGTACACCAGCGGGTGTTGTTGAAGATGAGAGGACAACCATGGTAAGTAGATTCAGCTCTTCTGTTAGAATCAAATTCTTGATGTTCTTAGTGGTTGTAGGTGCAACTACTGTCATGAGCTTGGATTTCTTGGCTAGTTGGGAACTTGGTGTCATCGTACTCTTGCCAGTAGCCTTCCTTGTTGTGATACCATTCATCTCATCGAAGATAATTCAGGTATTCAGCAGACTTTCCAGAGGTAAGATTCCAGCAGCTCCTACTGATGTGTAGAGAACCCTAAGAATGAATATAGAGCGGCCCTGTTCAAGGGCCGCTAATTTCTCTATCTAGAGAGGAATAGATTACTCATCATCAGAGATTTCCGATTCATCCTCTATTTCGTCAGAAGAGTAAGAGTCCTCAGAGGCGTCAACTGATTCCTCTTCAGAGCTCTCTTCCTCTGCGTCGACGTCTTCGGAAGATTCAGGTTCTTCTACTGCTTCATCTGCGACTTCTCGCATATCTTCAGTTGCTTCATCTTCTGCCTCGGGTTCCTCCACTTCTTCTTCCTTAACTTTGGCTTCAGCAGCAGCTTCTTCCTCAGTTGGAAGAATCTTCTTGCCTTCTTCCTGATCAGCAACAAATCGCGCAATCTGTGTCTTTCTGCTGATATAGAGTGCAACGATAACTGCTAGAGATAAAGCAGCACCCATCATAGTCAGAGTTGTCAACCAAGCACTGGAGCTATTACCTAACAATTGTTGCCATGTTATCACCAGAAAAGCAAGACCTGCAATGTTCATAACGAAGGATCGGAGGGGAGTACCAACCTTTGTAATCTCAGTCACTTCAGTGTCTACCATTGCAGCCGCAATCACACCTGCATTATACTGAGTGGACTTGGTCTTCTTTGCTAGAGTTTTAACATCGGTTGATTTCTTCTTGCCCATCCATTTTAGTGCACTGGGCACTTTCGAAGAAAGCAGTTCTGCATAGGCAACTCGCGCATCCTCCTGCGTGAAGTTACACTTCTTACACATATCCAGTTTCTTGTTCCAATTACGTTTGCATTGGGGGCATTTGTCTACTTGCCACGCATCTGGTGCAACCTCACGAAGCCGTTGCCGCACTATGTATTCACTAACACCACTATCCTCTCGACCTTCCTTCTTGCTTTTCTTCATTCCATCTAGCAATGAGAAGAGAAGTGGTAGTGCGCCCAACACTGTCAAGTTGGGCAGTGAACGGATCTCAGATGCTTTCTTGTGAATACTCCTCAATTTGTAGGCTGTTTGGAGACCTTCCCAAAGACTGTTGAAACCCATAGCAGCACCATAGACAGCACCCACTGTGAAGACACTAGTTGTGATACCGGTGACCGATGTGAAGACATCAACCAGTGTTGATGGTAGGCTGAATGAGAACTGATGCGGCAATATATTCAGAGTCGAGTTCCCCTCAACATAATAACGGAAATCTACAGTCGCTTCGAAAATGCCTGTGGCAAGATTGATAGGACCTAGTGATAACATTGCGGAGAAATCCATAGCTGCTAGCACCGGTGGAATCGAAACAGATGGATCAATCACGAACCAAGTGTTACTGTAAGAGTCAGTAATCTGAATGGGGAATAGTGCAATCCCTTGATACCAGAAAGTAATGGTACCACTCATGTTGAGGTTTTCAGACCCGCTTGCATTCAATTGCAGAAAAAGGTCCATTGGTGCATCCATATTGATTGGTAGAGGATCACCTATTGTGTAATCCTTGATGTTCATACCGTCTAGAGAAATATAAACAAACAATTTGTCATCATGGATGAAGTCATCAGGATAAACCTGGGCATCAGCAGTTGTGATGCTTCCGACCATCGTTACAAGGAATAAAGCCATGAAGCCTATGAATAATAGGCGTGAGGGGGAGTGACGCATAATACTATCTCATCTCCAATAGCAACGCTAGAATTCGACACATGCTCCAGAACTGAAAAGGGTTTTGGGGACCTAACCAGGGCTTGTTTGAGTGGTGGGTTCCTTTGTTCCCCGAATCATATCTGCAACTTTTCTTGCCACTGACATGAAACCCTCACTCTTTCTCATCACTCCCTTTGCTCCGACATCAGCTGCTTGTTTTGCAGCAGCAGGATCAAAGTATGCAGTGAGAAGATGGATGTTCTTGACTCCAATCTCAGAGAGTTTCTGTGTAGCCTCAATACCATCCATCGAAGGCATCTTCATGTCCATCAAGACAATGTCTGGGGGCAGAGCATCATCAAGCATCTTTGTAGCCTTTTCAATAGCTTCTTGCCCAGTGGATGCACCTAAGAGTTCAAAGTCATCCAAAAACCGTTTGAGATAGACAAGCATGACCTCATGAATGGCTGGTTCGTCATCCACTAAGAGTATCCTAAAGGTCATGTGCATCCCCACATAAAATCGCTTAACAGGTCTTTAATTTCGTAGAGCCTTAATAATCGTGTGTTATATGATTCTTCGCGAACTTATTTATCCCGGAGAGTTACACGTTCTACCTGAGGATATCAGTTTGACATTCGACAGGATGCCCTTGGAGATATGGTTTGACGAGTATCAGTTTGAGGTTGACTATGATATTGGAGAGAGTGGTACGAAGTTCCTGACTGTGAAGGAGCTTGATATCGATCTCAATAATGTTGAACTTCGGTACGGATACCACGTTGGTCATCCCAGCTTAAGAAAAGAGATAGCAAAGTTGTATGGAGGTAACAATCTTGACAACGTTGCGGTTACCACAGGAGCAAGCGAGGCAAACTTCGCAATCATAGCTCATCTAGTTGGACCAAAGGACCACATCATCGTGGAACATCCAACATACCCCTCGCTTTATCAGGTAGCACGTTCTCTCGGAAGAGACCTCACTCTATTCAAACTTGATTGGGATAACGAGTTTAGACCAGACATGGACAAATTGAGGAAGTTGGTCAAGTCCAATACAAAACTGATCTCACTAACTCATCCTAACAATCCAACAGGTTCTGTCATTACTGAAGCCGAGATTAGAGAGGCAATTGAGATAGCGGAAGATGCTGGCGCGTATCTAATGCTTGATGAAACCTATAGAAACCTCATGTTTGACACTCCACCACCCCTTGCTGCTTCTATGAGTCCCAATGCTATTAGCTTGACAAGCATGTCGAAGACCTGGGGGCTACCAGGCATACGTATTGGATGGGCAGTAGCAGATAGACCAATCATTGAAGCAATTATAGCAGTACGAGAACAAATCACTATTTGTAATTCAGCTATTGGGGAGGCAATTGCAAAGGAAGTGCTTCACAAGAAGGATGAGGTCCTCGCCATAATCATGAAAGCAGTACGAACGAATTTCAAGATTGTAAAGGACTGGATGGACTCCCAAGATTGGCTTGAGTGGATTGAACCAAAGAGTGGAGTCATCGGTGCACCAAGACTCAGAAAAGGTGGGAGCACTGACGAACTATGTGAGCTTCTAGTGACTAAATACAGAACCTTCACAGTTCCGGGTTCTCGAATGGAGATGGACGGTTACTTCCGGCTTGGTTTCGGTGGTGAACAAGAGGAACTAGTTAAGGGGCTTGAGCAATTAGGCAAAGCCCTGAAAGAGATTCACTCATGAACAAAGTGTGGAGTTCTTTAATGCCAAGTGGGACGCTTCTTTGGATGCGTGTCCACTTTGCAAGACGCGAGTGAATCAATAGAAGTTCAAGAAGAGAGTTGGACTCCTATCTCAAATCTGACCGTTGAATCAAGAGCAATCAATGTCAGATTCGGTGTGATCAAGAAGGGAACACCACGGCAAGTCACTGCAAAGGCAACAGGGAGAACCCATCTCATCAGTGAATGTACTGTGGGTGATGAGTCTGCAATTATCAATCTGATTTTGTGGAATGATGACACAGATGAAATAGAAGCAGGAAAGACATACGAGTTGTTGAATGGTTACATCAGCATCTATGATGAATGTATGAGTCTTTCAAAGGGGCGATGGGGAAAAATCCGAGTTGCTTCTTCTAAATTTGTGCAAGTAAATGGATCCATTGACATGAGTAGACCCTTTATGGGTAGACCGAAACGCAGGAAACAAAAGAGGTCTCCAACAGGTCGTTCATTTCAGGGAACTCCAGGAAGAGAATCGAAGGGGTATTGCTCACGGAAGGGCTTTTGAGGTTGTTCTGGCATGACACTTGTACACAGGTGCAGTTGTCATGAGATTACGACTTCGAGATGAAGTAGTTCCATATCCCCTCTTCACAATAAAGGGTAGACTGAGACTGAGTGGGCTCGATGATCAGGCTATCTCAGAAATCATGCACTATTCAGTGGTTCAAGATTCTAAAACTGAAGAAGAACTCTTTATTCATGTGAGAGAATCTCTTGAGTCCTTCAAACCTGATATCCCCACAAATTTCGAGACACTCACTAAGTATGAGCAGTATAGAGGCAAGTCTTCAGAGTTGCCTGCGATTGTGGTTGTGCTTGAAGGAGCATCCGCAACCGGTAAATCACTGATAGCACTCGAGCTTATGCGAGATTTGACGGCGACCAGATTCATCAGCACTGATTCAGTCCGACAAGTTCTGCGAGGTGTCATGAGTGAGGAAAAGCATCCTGAGATTTTCTGTCATACATATCAAGCGCATACTCATCGACAGATCGGTCCAGCTGATTTAGATCCAGTTCTCAGAGGATTTCTAGCTCAATGTGAAATCATAACACCCCACATTGAAACTATGATAGAGAACATTATTGCTGAAGGAACCATTGCAGTTGTGGAAGGAGTCCACATTCTACCAGGCTCTCTTCAGGGTTTCAGCCCGAGTGCGATTGAATTTCTAATCAATCCAGACGCTGTTACTCACAAAGCAATGTTTGCAGGAAAGTATGAAATGGGAAAGCTGCGAACGGTTTCTGAAGACATCACAGTCAGGGCAAAGGAGTTCGAGGCTACGCGAGCAATACAGGAGTATATGCTGGAGGAGGCAGAGAAAGCAACTGTTCCGGTTATTGCATTGACAGATTATGATGATGCCCTAATCTCTATTTCAACCCATATTGTTAGCGTTGTAAGGAATCTTCTAAGTTCCTTCGAAGAAGGAGAGATCAAGAAATGAATTGGAAGAGTGATTCCCTCGAGAAGTTGTTCAATCCCAGGTCAATAGCAGTTGTCGGAGCTTCAGACAAACCAGATAAACTCGGTGCACTAACCCTCATGGCGCTTCGCAGTTACAAAGGTGATGTGTATCCAGTAAATCCACGACTCAAGAACATTGGAGAAACGGAATGTTATCCATCAATTAGCGAAATTGATGAACAGGTGGACCTAGCTATGATTGCACTTGGCCCTCAATACATTCTGCCAACTCTTTCTGAATGTGCGGAGGTTGGTGTAAAAGGTGCAATAATATTCTCTGCTGGTTTCAAAGAACTAGGAGGAATTGGAGAAGAGCATCAACGCAGGGTAAAGGAAATGGCAGACGCGGGACACATTGCAGTCATTGGACCGAACTGTCTTGGCGCAGGTAATAACAATATCAACTTGAATGCGACCTTCTTCCCGCACCCCACTCCAATGGAAGGAGGCTCCGTTGCATTAGTAAGTCAGAGTGGTGGAGTCACCGGATTGATGATCTACAGAGCGGCTGATTCAGATCTTGGGGTTTCAAAATTCGCGAGTGTCGGAAATCGAGTAAACATAGACTTTCATGATATGCTGAGATATCTCAGAGCAGATTCAGAAACTGAGGTAATCTGTCTCTTTGTTGAAGGAACAGAGTATGCCAGAGAAATGACTGAAGAGTTACAAAAAACAACACCAAAAAAACCAGTCATTGTATTCAAGGTAGGAAAGACCCCAGCATCTAGGGAAGCTGCCTTGAGTCATACAGGCAGCCTTGCAGGTAATTCGGAGTTGTATAGTGCAGCAATAAAACAGTCAGGGGCCATCGAAGTTACCGGCGTAGGTGAGATGATTGACACAGCCCATATCCTCACTATGTGTAGGCACAGACCTAGTGGTCGAAGGGTGGCGATAGTGACTCACACCTTGGGCATTGCATTGATTGCCGCTCAGACACTAGAACTGAATGGGATTGAACTTCCTCTTCCTACAGAAGAAGTGGCTACGAAGATCCAATCAATGCTGAACATGCCAGTTGAAATCCCTATCAAGAATCCTGTTGATCTCCTCGCGCAAGGGTGGGCGGACCCACGGATTTTCGCAGGAGCGTTCAAACTGATTCTGAATGAAGACCAATTTGATGCGGTAATGATTGTGTTCTCCCCAAACTATCAGGAAGGTATCGGCGGAGGAGTACCAATCGATGAGATAATAGAAGCATCGAATAAGGTTTCTAAACCGGTCATTAGTGTGCTGGCATCTCCAGATACTAGAAAACCACCTGGGCATGAGGTGCTTGAAGCATCCGGGATACCCTTCTTCTCAAGTCCTCAAAGGGCTGCTCAAGCGCTAGCTAATATGCTGAAACTCTCGAGATAAGAAAAAGGAGGGGACCGCTGCATAGAGCAGCGGTCTTTACATCACTTACCCTGCACAGTGAGGAGATCACTTGCAGCCTAGGAAATTCCTTCTGGAACATCACCATTCAAAGTGCCATCCATGAGGTCGCTATACGCAAGCATGTCAAAGTGGCCATGCCCTGAAAGGTTGAAGACTATCGTTCGTGATTCTTTCGCCTTTTTAGATTCAAGTGCAATGTCAATTACTGCCTTGATCGCATGTGCAGACTCAGGAGCAGGTACTATTCCTTCAGACTTTGCGAATAACACTCCAGCATTCAAGACATCAATCTGGTTGAAGGCGTAAGGTGTGATTCGCCCTTCCTCAACAAGGGCGCTGATTGAGGGAGCAACCCCATGATATCTCAGACCACCTGCGTGAATCTTGGGAGGAGTGAAATCAGCGCCCAGAGTATACATTTTTAGCTTTGGAGTAAGCCCTGCTGTGTCTCCAAAGTCATATCGATACTCACCTTTCGTTAGAGATGGACAGGCTGTAGGTTCAGCAGCGATGAACTTTGTATCACGGAACCGGTCGTCCGCCATGAATGGATAGGCTAATCCTGCGAAGTTACTACCACCGCCAACACAGCCAATGATATAATCAGGAGTTTCATCAATACTATCAAACTGAGCAATTGTTTCTTGTCCTATAACGGACTGGTGTAGCATTACAAAGTTCAGAACAGAACCTAGAGTATACTTCGTGTTCTCATGATTGACCGTATCCTCAAGCGCTTCACTTATGGCTATACCAAGAGTCCCTGGATGGTCTGGCTTCTCTTTTTTGACCTTACGACCATACTCGGTCAAGTCAGAGGGACTTGGGACTATTTTCGCACCATATGTCCGCATTAGCGTACCACGATATTGCTTCTGCTCATAACTAATTCGAACCATGTATATCATGGCTTCAAGATCGAAATACGCACAAGCAAGTGCGACTGCACTAC
>MEHG01000020.1 GCA_001940705.1 Candidatus Thorarchaeota archaeon AB_25 | reverse complement strand
ATAGGCCCTATCCCTTCGTGTCGGCTCGCCATAGCCGAAGATCGGATTGTAGAAAGCCGTTGCCGATGTGATTGCCCGCTCCAGTTGGATAGCCTGTTCAATCCCAAACCTCTCTCTATAGACATCCTCCTACTTAAGCCGCACTGGCGTCCATCACTGGCATCCTCATGATGTACATGATGTTGTGGGAATTCAATCACTCAACCAGACATGAACTGAATAAACCGCTCGAAGTGTCAAACCAATCCGAGGCTGTTGGTCGTGGTTTTCCGTAGTGTATGTAATCGAACTGGGCATCTCAAAGTCCAAAGTCCATCCAGTGTTTGAATGAATGGACAGAGGTTTTGAGAATGAACCTATACCGTTGACACCATCAGGGAGATCTAAGGACAGGTAAAGATTGTCAGGTCTATCTTGACTCCCAGCTCCAACAGTGATCTCCATCCCATCATTCGAGAACACCATATCCTCAGTAAACTGAAGGTTCACAAAGGATCCAGTGGCCAAGTATGCAAGACTAGCCAAACTCCCTACTGCATTATTCTCATAAATGAAGGTTGCATTCACATTGGTTCCGAGAACTCCTATTCCATAGGGGATACCCGAACCAAGGACTAGTCGGATTTCCTTAATCCTCACTTTACCATCGAACTGTACCTGCAAAAGCGCGGAGTCTTCTCCGCTCACAGACAGGTCAAAGGCGGAAGCGGCTGGGCTTGATTCATACAACTGAACATCCAGGGAATACAACAACTCAGGGTCATTGACAAAAGACACATTCAAGGAACAATCCTGTATATCTTTCAGATGGAAAGAGACACTGGTATAGCTACCCTCTGGAAGACCTCTTATCAACCCATGATGGGTGTCGCTTCGTGGAAGAAGTAACAAAACTGTGCCTGCCCCCACAACGATGAAGGCAAGCACCATTGCAACTACTCTTCGGTTCATTGTACTCACTTGTTTTTCATCACCTTGCCATTTATGCTTATATCCCAGCACTTGCTTGTAGTACTGGGATACGAGCAACAGCCTGAGCAATGGACAGGCCTACTCCAAGTGTAAGAATAGCTATCGTTGCTATAGTTCTGTCGTTGAATGTCCTTGTACCCACGCTCCAGCCCTCACCTCGATTGACTGCCGAGAGTAGACCACTGGTTATGACCGACAGGGTCATCAATGTCATGAACCCTGTTGCTCCACCCATCGGACGCTCTCCCTCATCGAGGTTCAACATGTTGTCAAACACCATTTCGATGATGACCTCACCCACTATCTCAAGGTATTCTTGGGCAATACGTAATCCAACTCTGAGAGCTCGACCAATTCTGGACGAAGCCAATCTTGTGAGTCGTGCGCTTCCGCCAATGAAAGAACTCACTCTTCTTGAGATTATTGATGAGGAACTATGAGCAGCTCCACCAAAGACACCTCCAATGCCCATACTGATACCCTCTGCCAGTACCTCTTGGAGAATGAGGTCTAATGTTCTATCAGACGTAATGTGCCAGATAGAGAAGTCCTCTATGTACGACTCAGAGATGACTTCTTCTCCACCCAGAATTTCACTGACGGAATTGATGGCCCGCATTCCACCCTTTATGAGGTGGTCGAATATGCCTGTGCCTGTGTAACCCTGAGAGCAAAGCTCAGCACCCCAGACTCCGGTGACACCAGCGGTCAAGGGGGCTATAGCAATCATAGCCCAACCCATCGCCACCAGACCTCCACGTACTGCATTGGAGTCTGCCTCCTTCTGTAGTCCGATCTGTATCCATTTATCTATGTAATCACCTTCGTACTCCACCTTGAGATAGAATACGTCAGCATAGACGAGATTATTGACTTGGGAAACTATGTCATCATGGATACTGTCTGGAGCCTCCTGATACACGAACAGTGTGATTGAGGGGGCCCTCTGAGCAGATGTATTGCTGACCCACAAGAGCGGGTCCATGTCAAAGAGGTCACGGAAGTTGAAGTCAACATAGGATTGGGTTGTAGGAATAGTCTTGTTGACCCAGGTATCAAGACCTGCAAACTCCACAAAGGCATGGATGTGCACCTCAGAGAGATGTTGAACCTCAGTGAAGTCAAGAGTGATACGAACATTCTGTGTCCTCAGTATTTGGTGTCTGGCAATAGTACCAGGAGATGTCAACCCTCGGAGTCCAGGAGCCCAGAGCTCATGTTTTGGAGAGTCTGAGTCCATGTCAGTTGTCTCTGTAACTGATGGTCGTATCTGAAGGGTGTCTGTGAGCATGTCCAATTGACCAGACACAGGAGCCCATCCTGGGTCGCCGGGATCAAGGTCCTGTTGATATTGACCATATGGGTACTGAGTGCTTGACCTTGTGTACCAGTCTGCACCGTCATAGTCAGGCTGGCACTGCTCAACAAATGTGTCAAGCTCACCATTGAACGCCCTCTCTCCATTCCTTAGGAACGCAGACATTCTCAAGCTGCCCATTGGGTCAATAAGACTGGCAAATGGATTGCTACCGAACTCATCGGCCCAACCTTCGCTATTGAACAGCTGTACTCCGTCCTCAACTGTATAGTCGAGGGTGACAGCAGACACCACATTACTCGCCTGAGAGTGACCCCAGACGTTCATGTGGCTTGCACGACCAATGTACTCCATGTAGGCGTTATTCAACGAGGAATTGAGCAGAGCATGTTCTCTTGTGGACACACTCACAGAGTCGATTACATTAGAATGTAAAACTCGTTAGGAGTGGGCTTTGGTCCACTCCAATGAGAGTCTTTTAATTGTCTTTTCTGTTGGTAGACCTGTTTCTAAATCCCAACCCCGGAGTTTGTAATAGTCATCAAGCATTGGGTCAAGATCCACAATCTGACCCTTTCCTGGACCCTCAGGCATTGGTTCTTTGGTGAATCGATCAGGTAGATTGTCATCCTTGCGTGTGATTCCTTCGCGATTATTGAAGAGGCGTTTCAGAGTAATTTGACGTTCTGCAATCTCCACCAGATTCTCAACCTTGCCCAAGTGTTTCACTCCTGTTGCTAGCGGCAGCATCTCTGCAAAGTCTTCCATCCAGAATATTGGAGGCCATGAAACTGAATACCAACATACAATCAGAGTATCTCGGATGCAGTACGAATTCTCACTTTCGAAGACAGCGTTTGCCTTGTGTTTCTCTGTATAGGGATCTATAATCTCTGGGAGTTTGTCAGCGCCCCATCGTTTTGCTGCGACATCCTCGTAACCTAGTTGATCGACAACGACCAAGCTTCTAAGATGATCTGCACCCCTTGCACCAGTTGCGTGACCTAATCCTATACTACGATGTGTGCGACCGTCCTGACCAGAAACCTCCATTCCTTTGACTTGAATGGCATATTTCTCAGAACCCTTTCCAATTGAGTCTGCAGCTCTTTTACTACCCTCAGCTAACAAGTTTCCAAAATCCTCACGCTCTGCAATCATCTGCAGTAGACGGATTGTCTGTTCTCTGTCACCCCATTCAAGTTTGAGACCCCCTGTGTCTTTCTCCGTTATGAGACCATTCTCAAAAGATTCAATGGCAAAGCCAATAGTAGCTCCAGCAGAGATGATGTCCATCCCGTATCGGTTACAGATTTGGTTCGCCTTCAATGTTGTTGCATAATCATCAATGCCTAGCAAACTACCAAATGCCATTAAACCCTCATATTCAGGACCCTCCTCCAACGTACCAGCGAATGGTCCAGTTCGGACATAGTTGACCTTCTTGCATCCAAGGCTGCAACCAAAACAAGCCCTGTCTGATACGGTGAATCTAGGTCGAATATAATCGCCAGTCAATTTTTCATAACCTGAAAAGACCCCAGTACGATGATTGTAAGTTGGTAACTCACCGATTTCCTGCTTGACAGCGGTTAGAATCCATGTTCCCCACTTACCCATCTCTTGTGCTTGAGGATTCTCACGAACTCGTAGATGTGCTTTCTTGGCAAGCTCAAAGAATCCTTCATGGTCATGGACATCTACGCCGCCGTGTCCACGGACTGCGATTGCTTTCACGTTCTTTGAGCCTAATACAGCACCCATTCCTGTACGTCCTGCAGCTCTAGCGTGGTTCACCATTACTGCAGCAAACCGGACCAAGCGTTCACCGGCAGGACCAATTGCTGCAACCTGAATGTCTGGGTCAAGATGCTCTTTTTTGATATTGATAGTTGTCAGGTCGGTAGTCGTTCCCCATAACTCGGATGCATCACGAAGTTCGAGGTGTGAATCTTCAATCTGTATGTAGACAGGCTTCTCGGCTTTGCCTTCAATGACTAGCAGGTCGTATCCTGCATACTTGAGCTCGGGGCCCAGGAATCCACCAACATGGCTTTCACCCCAGATTCCAGTGAGAGGTGCTTTCGAAATGAAGACGGTCCTTCCACTCATAGGCCAAATGGTTCCGGTGATAGGTCCAGTAGCTATAATCAGTTTATTGTCTTCTCCCAGTGGTTCAGTGCCACCTGGTACTTCCTCATAGAGGATCTTGACTCCAAATCCATCACCGCCGATGTAGTCCTTTATCCATTCCTTGGGTAGAGGATCAACCTGGAACTTATTGTCACTCAAGTTGACACGCAGAATTTTCCCTTTGTAGCCGCCAGCAGTCACTTCATTCAGCTCCAATTGACTCCTGGGCCGTTCGTTCAATCTCTCTCAGATAGCTTGAGATCTTACTATGCCTATCAATCGATGGAACAACAGAAACATCAGCGTACGTTATTGCTCCCGTGGGACATACCTTAGCGCACTCGGGGTCGCCACCACAATGGTCGCACTTTATTATCTTCATTCGAACTGTGTCTAACAGAATAACTCCGTTTACACAGGCACCAACACAGGACTTGCAGAGTATGCATTTATCCTCGTCTAGGAAGGTCATTTTAGAGATTGGATCTCGACGAATTGCAAATACAGGGCAAATGTCAACACAGGGTGCGGTTTCACAAGGACCACAGACATTGGGCAAGTCAACCCCTAGATCATCGTAACGGACAATCTTCAACCTTGCAAGGCTTGGTTGGAATCGACCTTCATTTTTAGCAGTGCAAGCAAGTTCACATATTCGACAACCAGTGCATTTTGTAAAGTCTACGACTAGATGTGATGGCATGAAAACCACCTCGACACTTTGTCATTCATGCAATTCTACACTAAAATGCTTCGGACTATCTATACGGTTTATTAGGCATAAGGTCTTACGGTTGAGTAGGTTGAATACCATGTCAGAGGAAGAAACTGTCGAAGCTGACACAGGGAAGAAGGGAAAGAAAAAAGCCGACTACTGTGAAGTCGAGTTTGAAATTGGCAATATCGAGTTCGAAGCAAAAGGACGTAGTATTGTCGTTGAACGTATGTTCAGAATGCTTCTAGAGAAAATCGAGGAAGGAAAACTTGTAGCTGAGTTCAAGTTACAAGACGCCGATGAAGAGGAAGAAGAAGAACTCCCACCGGTAGATTTTCCTGAAGAATCAGAGGAATCATCTGCTGAAGCTTCTCTAGACCCACCACCTGCATGGGATAGTTTAGAAACCGAAGAACCCGAGGTTTCAGATGCTGAACGTGAAGAACTGGGATATGAATAGCTGCAGTGTGTGATTATTCAACTGGTACTATCCAGCCATGAGGGTCTTCCCGTTCACCAGATTGAATACCAATCAGGTCATCGAAGAGTCGTTGAGTTAACTCTCCGGTCTGACCATTGGAAACCTCATAGGGGGTATCCTTGTACCAGAGAGACCCTACCGGAGCGATTATGGCAGCCGTACCGCAGCCAAATATCTCCTTTACCTTCCCAGAAGAAAGCCCCTCAATGACCTCATATATAGAAATCATTCGTTCTTTCGGAGTTAAACCATAATCCTTGGCGAGAGTGAGTACTGAGTCCCGGGTAACTCCTGGGAGAATTGATCCTCCTAGGGGTGGTGTTGCTACTTCATCATCAAATCGAACAAACAGGTTCATAGTCCCGACTTCTTCGATCCATTTTCGTTCAAGAGCATCTAACCAAAGGACTTGAGAGTAGCCTACCTTAGTAGCATCCGTTCCTGCAAGTAAACAGGCGGCATAATTGCCACTTGTCTTTGCTGCACCAGTCCCACCCTTAACTGCTCGAACATATTTGTCACTGACGAAGATTTTTACTGGAGCGAACCCCTCCTTGAAATAAGGTCCAACAGGACCGAGGATGATGTAGTACAAATACTCTAGCGATGGTCGAACACCAAGCTTAGGTTCTGTTGCAATCATTGTCGGACGAATATAGAGAGAACTTCCTGGCACTTCAGGAACCCATTCGTATTCAATCTTCAACAGCTCTATCAAGGATTGTAATGCAAAGTTGGGATCGATAGTCGGCATCACCATTCGTTCCGCAGAATCGTTGAGTCTTTTGAAATTCATTTCAGGTCTGAAAAGAAGGACTCGGTCACCTCTTCGGTATGCTTTCATACCTTCGAAAATCGCATGAGCATAATGCAGACATTGAGCAGCAGGATTAAGAGAAAGTGGTCCAAAAGGATGAATCCGTGCGTCTTCCCAGCTGCCACCAGTATGGCGCGTGGAAAACATATGGTCTGAAAAGACTGTACCAAAAGATACTTGCAAAACGTCAGTTGGTTTTTCCTTTCGTTCATCTTTGGGAACTAGATCGAATTCGATGTTCATTCTCAAGCACATCAGTTCTGGATTGTACAAATCCACCTCTTAAGCAGATAGGTTCTCGGGAATTGCGAATAGCAACCAATAATGGCGTCTTAGAAAATCCCTTAAGTCATACAATATCAGGTGAACACACTGTAGGAGTAACAACTAATGAGCCATCATGAAGGATCTCCACCAGAAGATGCGTATTATGTAGACCCAAAAGAGATGCTTTCTCAATACAGTGTGGAGTGGATTTCTCTCAGGAAATCATATGATGAGATAAAGAAACAGCTTCTTGACGTTCAAGAAGAGCTCACCCGCTTAGATAGGCGACTAGAGACGGGAGAGATTACTGATGGAGAACATATAATCCTCTACAAGGAAAAGTGGTCTGAATCGACTCAAATTGTTCAGGTGAAGAGAGAGGTAGAGAGTCGCCTTTACGAGATTCAGAGGGAGATTCGTGCAGCCAACAAGCAATTGAAGAAAGCAGAAGAAGAGCGTCGTAGAAGAGAGAGAATGGAAGAAGAACGCAGTCATGCAATGATAGAGTGGATGTCTCTGAAACAGGGGTTCGATTTGGTTTCTGCTCGACGAGAAGAGATAAACACTGAATCAGATAGGCTTGAGGTTCAGAGACGTAACGGTAGTATCTCTGATGAAGAATACAGAGAAACAAGAATCGAACACATTCAACAACTTGCGGAACTCAGTACGGTCGAGTCTGATGTCAAACGAAGACTTGCGGAGCTTCTACAGATAATCAGAAAGTAAACCAATCTGTAGTTTTTTAATAAAGAGTTAGATGCAGAACCCAATAGAGGGTCCTGCAAATGTCAATCTATACGCGATGACCCTGCGCAATCATGGCATCGGCGACTTTCAGGAAGCCTGCGATGTTTGCGCCAACAACATAGTTGCTCTTCACACCGAATTTTTCAGCTGTCTGGTAAGCATTCGAGTGAATGGCTTGCATGATCTGATGTAGTTTAGCATCGACCTCTTCACGAGTCCAGAAGAAGCGTTGACTGTTCTGAGCCATCTCGAGTCCGGAAACTGACACACCACCAGCATTGGCAGCTTTACCAGGTCCAAAGAGAACATTAGCTTCAAGGAAGATTTCGACACCCTCGGGAACAGTTGGCATGTTAGCACCCTCACCAACAGCTAGTACACCGTTGTCAACGAGCATCTTTGCTTCCTTAGCATCAACCTCGTTCTGGGTTGCACTTGGTAGAGCAATATCGCATTTTAGACTCCATGGACTGCCCTTAGCAGTCTCAGTGTAGTCTACCTTGAAGTGCTCCGCATATTCCTTGATACGACCTCTACGATTGTTCTTCAGGTCCTTAACCCATTCGAGCTTCTCCTGAGTGATACCGTCAGAATCATGAATCCAACCACTTGAGTCGCTCAGTGCAATAACTTTAGCGCCAAGCTGGATACATTTCTCTGTTGCATACTGTGCAACATTTCCGGAACCGGACACAACAACGGTCTTGCCATTGAAGTTTTCACCCTTCGTCTTGAGCATCTCTTGCGTAAAGTAGACGCAACCATATCCTGTGGCTTCTGGGCGGATTAGAGAACCTCCCCATCCTGCACCCTTACCTGTAAGGACGCATGTTCCATGATTGTTTGTGATCTTCCTGAAGGCACCGTAGAGATATCCAATCTCACGAGCCCCCACACCGATGTCTCCAGCAGGTACATCAATAAACTGACCAATGTGTCTGTAGAGTTCAAACATTAAACTATCACAAAAGTTCTCTACCTCTGCATCTGTTTTACCTTTAGGATCAAAATCAGAACCACCTTTACCACCACCCATAGGGAGTGTTGTCAGGCTGTTCTTGAAGACCTGTTCAAAACCGAGGAACTTCAGCACACCCTGTGTTACAGTAGGATGAAAACGAAGTCCACCTTTGTATGGACCAAGGGCAGAGTTGAACTGAACCCTGAAACCACGGTTGACCTGAATCTTGCCATCTTTATCCTTCCAGGGTATACGGAACTGAATTAAACGCTCAGGCTCTGTAATCCGTTCGAGGACAGAGTGTTCTTTGTATTTGGGGAGCTTTTTGATAGCAGGTTCCAGACTTTCCAGCACTTCCAAGGCTGCTTGATGGAAGACCTTCTGATGAGGGTCTTTCTCAACGACTTGGTTATAGACACTTTCTATGTACTTATCCAATGGTACTCACTCACCACAAGTTATACGCGTTCGAGGGCGCGTGATGTCTTGCACATAAATCAATCGGATTGGGACCCTAACTTGAAAAAACAACAAGATTGTGGTTTTTGTCTGTACGGGTTCTATACTGTAAGACAAACAGTCATTAGCTATCTTTGTCTTGAGATTTCTGGGCAAGATGTGATGCCGACATTTGAACAGGAATGGATAAGTCCGATTCTAGAGGTCTACAAGAAGAGAAAGATCACAGAGAATTATTCAGTCATTCTAGGACTCAACCCATTAGGGCAAGCTCTATGCAGGAAACTGTATGAAAACAATGAGTTCGAAACAGTTCTTCTCTTCAACTCTCCAGCTTTTTCGTCATGGAACAGATATCCAATTGATTTGAAACCACCAGTTGTTCCAGTTCATGGAATGGTTACAGAGGACTTGATGATAATCTTTGGAGATGTTATGTTCAAGGAATATGATTGGATGACTGATTTGTTGTTCTATCTCAGAGGGAATGTACCAACAAGGTTCGTGATATCCCTAATGAGTCATGATGGTCCAACGTGTGGACAAGTGCTCTCAAAAAAGGGTGATCGTCTTCTGAAACGAATGGAGATTCCTCTAGGGAGGTCGGATTACTACGATGGTATTACTGCACCCCTCATTAGTGCAGGTAGTGCTGCAGGTTTGGATCCAGTTGTCCTTTTCTTCGAGGAATCAAGAGACCGAGAGATTATCCTTCAGGTTAACGAGGTTACAGTCACGCAAGGCGATGTGGATGAAGCACTCATGCGTCTCAAGAGTGGACTGGACTTTCAACTCGCATGTTAGTCATCGTTCTCTTCCGAGGTTGTTCTTCCATAACCAGTTCGATTACGTCCAGCCATTTGATCAAATCGTTGGTGAATGTCACTTCGAGAAATACTACTATCACAGGTCGCGCACATTAGAGCCCTTGTTTCTTTGACATTCACTATGTTGCCACAAGATATGCATGTCCAGAGTCCTCCTTGGAGTAGCTTGGTCTTTCTAAAGACCACCTTCGCCATGTCCCGAAGAGATTCAGGACAGTTTTCATCTACACCTACAATCCCCTTTTCAGACCACTCACAAAGAACAGACACTAGAGTTGTCATAAGTTCAATAATCCGGGTAGTCCGATCCTCAATCTCAGTGGAAGTTTCAGATTTGGTGTCTCTCGGAGCATCAGGGATTTTTGACAACATTTCAATGAAGGCAAAGAAGGCAGGTGCTGGGAGTCTTTCCCTGCCTCGAGCTTCAACCATTTGACCAAGAACAGCTGAAATCATCAATGTCTGAGTGTAATCCTCACGAAGAATTTTCTCGGACTCTCGGACTATCTTATCAGCGTCTATTCGATACTTTGTTCCTTTGAGCCCGTGTTCGCCTGCAATATCTCTAACAGACTCAAGAAGCCCCTTACCTTTAGCCATCATTCGATTGACCTTTCTCGCAATGGTTTGGTAGGGCAAACCAGCATCATTAGCAAGCTTCTGCAATAGGTCTCTGGCCGTCAAGCTCAACCGTAGCACGTACCTGTGGTGGCATGATTGAATGACAGCACGACCAATTTAAGTTACTGTAGTACTCAAGTGAATTGATGATTGGGGGGCAAATCTCATAAAGGGAAACTTGTCGCCAACAGACGGCGGTCTATCATGAAAGATTATGATGTCATCCTAGCAAGCGGTGCAGAACACTTGAAGGAGAGCTTTCAAGAAGAAGGATTCCGGGTGTTCACATCTGCATTGAACTATGATAGAAGAAGACTCTTCCCAAATGCAGACATCTATGCTAAGATAGAAGATGTTTCTGAAATATCAAACAGACGGGTTGTCATCATTCAATGTGGTACTGGATCAGGTCCTGCTGAGAACGAGCCATATACAACATCAGACCGAGTAGTTGAACTTCTGCTCCTACTGGACCTACTCTCGCGACCAGTAGCGGTCCGAGAAACAGGGCATAAACGCTATGAGTGTAAACCAATAGCCCCGCCTTCTAGTGTTGAGGTTGTTCTTACGTTCCAACCTTTTGCGTTGCAGGATAAAGCATTCAAGACTGGAGAAGCTGTATCAGCAAGATGGGCCATTGAAACTATCTCCAAAGTATGCAACAAGCTCTGGGTTGTCAATCCACATGCTCCAGATAGTCTTGATTGGGTGGAAGAGTTGAGAGAGAAGAATCTCTATGATACAATTGACGTGATTCCTGATCTAATCAGTTTCGCTGAGAAGCAGTTCGGTTTCAATGATACTATTCTTGTTACTCCAGATGAAGGAGCCCAGGAGAGATACAAAATAAAGGGCTTCACAAAGAATAGAGAGAATTCATTCAAAGTTGACCTTCATGGGAACATTGAGGTAAAAGACAAAAAAGTCATCATTGTGGATGACCTTACAAAGACTGGTAGTACTCTCTTGAAAGCTGCTGATAGACTAAGAAATCAGGGAGCATCAGAGGTTGGAATGGCAGTTGCACATGTGCTACCATTGATGGAGAGAGGGGAAGAACTGCTCGAGGAACTCATAGAGAAAGCTCGGGGTATGATTGTTACAACAAATACCATTCATACTGAGATCTTTGGCGAACAGAACCCACAACTTACCTACAACATCGTTCAGACGTTGGTTAAGCATATTTAGTTGGTTTCAAGTTTTCAATCCGCGTGCTCTTCGGCTCCACCCTTCGCAGTCCATGCCTTAGCACTGAGCTTCTCCACAAGATTCCTCTTTTCAAGGTCAAGAAGGGCTTGTACAACGTCGTTCTGATTGCACGTAACGTTTCGCTTTCTTAAGATAGAAACTATGGCACCTGGTCTATGGGCATCTGTTAGGATGAGTCCCAGGATTTTTCGTTGAAGCTCGGTGATTTCCTCGCTCATTGTAACCATGCAAATCGGTCCTGTTGGGTTCTTAAGCCTATCTCTAACTCCGTACTGCATCATGTCGAAACCCTTTTGTTGTGAGTAACACCTGCGCCAGAAGGTTGTAGCATGACAGACGACAGAGAGTATCACATCGGAATCGCACCTGGAGAAATTCCAAAACTGGTGTTGTTACCAGGAGACCCTGACCGTGCACGTGATATCGCCATGAAATTCTTTGACAACCCAGAAGAGATCTCCAAGAAACGAGAGTACTGGAGCTTCAAGGGAAAATGGAAAGGTGTACCAGTTGCTGTCTGCTCGACGGGTATTGGTTGTCCATCTGCTGCGATAGCAATGGAGGAACTAGTGAAAGTTGGGTGCACGACATTCCTCCGTGTGGGCACATCAGGTGCAATCAGTCGTTCGGTCAATGCTGGAGACCTAGTCATCTTTTCTGGTTCCGTTAGAGATGATGGGACTTCACGACAATATGTACCTATCCAGTTTCCTGCGGTGGCAAATCCTGAAATGGTCATGGCATTGACTAAGGCTGCTCAAGATAGCGGTGCAAAGTACCATGTTGGTATAGGGCACAGCAAAGACGCATTCTATAGTGAACATCCAGATTATGTTGCAGACCCAGAGGGAACCCGAAGAAAATGGGAGATGATGAGAAGCTCGAGAGTTCTAGCTACTGAAATGGAGGCGGCAGCACTCTTCGTCATTGGACATCTTCGAGGTGTCAAGGTGGGCACTATATGTGTGGTCATTGGAGAAAATGTGGAGAACGAAGCTAAGATAGAAGGCAAGCCGCCAATTGATGAGTTAATTTCAGTAGCTCTGGATGCAATAACTTCTACCAAAAGATAGTCGATTCTCAAATCCCGCCAAACCAGACTTTCTTTTGAACAGCCATATGAAGGTCCTCAGCGGTTCTCTTGTCTATCCCAGTAAGCGTTGCTAGTTGTTCAGGACTTGTTGCCACGAGGTCAGTTGTCGTAGCAATTCCAGCATTGAATATTAGATTGATAGTAGGTTCTGGTGTGCCGAGTTCCGTTAGAAGACCTCTGAGATCAGCCATTGTATCTGCACTTGCCTCTGGTGGTGCAACTGCAGGCAAATCTTTCTCAATAGGGTCTTCCTCAATAGTTTCTGAAGTTACACCAGTTGGTGTCGTAACGGGTTCAGTAGATTCCTTCAAATCACGAAGTTCAGCCATCTCACCCTTTACACCATGTTTCGCGATGAACGAGGGTCTTAAGAAAATGACACCAATCAATAAAAAGAATATGAGAATTGGAATTAGAATGATATTGCTGATATCTACTTGAACTAAGGGCCCAGCAGGTCCTGGAGCAGGAAGTCCACCAACAATCCCTTCTGTAAACAGGACTACCCAAGAATCACCTGAGAGGTCTGTAAAGAGAATTAACCAAAGGGGAGAGAACAGACCAAGACCACCAGCCTCATAGATCAGAAACTCACGTACTGCATCCTTTCTAGCGAAGTATACAAGGATTGGGGGCAATACTACTATCCCTATCGAAAGAAAGAACCATACAGCATAGACTTCCCACGGTATAGCCAGTATTTTGATGATTGCAGCACCTAGAAATATAACAAATGAAAGGACTGCTCCTAGAATGATACCATGGGCATATCTCATATCTCAAACTCACCTCTAGAGCGTTAACCAACTCAACAGTAATGAGAGAGTCTTTTAGATGTTTGTAGGATTTCATAGTTGGATTGTTGGTTGATGAATTATCTAATACAACAAGAGGGACAATTCTGAGAAATTCCTCATATTCTAATGAAATGCGCAAACGGCCCAAAATATGGGGAAGGGCGCTTTAGAAAGCATCTCTAAGCTAAGCCTTATAAGGGTCTAGAACGCACTCTAAAGCACCCTTTTGGAGGAGTAATGAAAAAATGACTTTCATCGTAAAGAAGGCAGTGCAAGACTACGCAAAGAGGAATAAGCTTCAAGTAAGTGGAGACTTCTACGGAGCACTTGATAGTCACATTGAAAAGATGCTCGCTAGTGCTGCTAAACGAACAAGCAACAACAAGCGCAAGACCCTAAAGTCTTACGACTTGTAGCTCGTCTAAAGATGCCGGGAGTGGAAGCATTCGTTTTGCTTCCACAACCTTTTTTCTTCCACCCAAACGTCACTCTTATCAAGTATTGAATAGGTGAACAGCTGCTGTAATTTTGAGGAGTAATGCTGAGTGTATAAGGTCTGTCTAACGAATGATGATGGTCCTCGAAGTGAGGGAATGTTAAAGCTCGCAGAAGTTCTGAATGAGGTAGTAGAACTAATTGTAGTTGTACCAGATGCACAACGCAGTGCCACTGGAAAATCGTTGACTTTGAAGAGACCCATCAGAATTACTGAGAAACACGATAGGAATGGATACCAGTTCGTTTCACATGATGGTGCACCAGCAGACTCAGTAATCCTCGCTCAAGCATTCTATGAAGACATCGACCTTGTGATTTCTGGAATCAACTCGGGTGCTAATGTTGGATATCAAAGTATGTTGACAAGCGGGACTGTTGGCGCGGCATTTGAAGCCGCAATCAGAGGATTGCCAGCAATTGCTGTATCGCGCCAGGCTATACCTAGCGATTGGTTTGGAGCAACTGGCTCAAATGGTGATTGTGAAAGAATGTGTGAGATAACAAAAGATCTTGTGATGAAAGTCCTCAAGAAAGGTATGCCAGAAGGGATTGATATGCTGAATTTAAACTTCCCACGAAATCTCGCAGATAATTCTAAAATCGTAGTCACGATACCAACAATAGTTCGAATGCATAATGAGGTTGAGAAACGGACTGACCCGAATGGTCGTCCCTACTACTGGTATCTCGGCATTGAGAGAGACCCTCAACCAAAATCAGACGCCTATGAGGTGTTTGTTAATGGAAACGTCTCTATCTCACCAGTCATTCTAAATTGGATTGGTGAGAGAGAAGTCAAGAAACTTGAAGAGTTCATGAATGATTGATTTGCTTCAGGGCAGCCCATAGTGCATCTGTTGTTGGTCGTTCTAGAGGAAATCCATCTAAATCGGTTACTATTATTCTATGGTCAGGATCTTTCACAATCTTGCCAATCACACATGCAGATACTCCTCTCGACTGGATTGTATTCACGACCTCAGTGGCGTCTTCTTTGTTGGTACAGACAATCATGCACCCGCTGCTAATCAACTCCATTGGATTGATTTCTAACACACCACAAATTGCTTCTGTAGTTTCATCTATAGGGACTGCATCCTCGTAAATCTCAAATCCCACGTTACTTGCATCACAAATCTCATGTATACCCCCTGATAGCCCACCCTCAGTGGGATCATGCATCGCAGTTACACACCCAGTTTCGTATGCAGCGATTCCTTCAGTGACAACGCTAATCTGTGCTCTCAACGTTTTAGCTTTCTCAACGATAGCAGCTCCAACCTTTGAAGAAAGATACTCTTCACCCTCAGTGGCAAGAATAGCTGAGCCCTCAAAGGCTATTGATTTAGTGACTATAATCGAATCTCCAGGTTGAGCACCATTCGATGTGACATACTCTCCTTGGTCAGCAATCCCAATCATGAAACCGGCAACAATCGGTCGGTCAATACCCTCCGTAACTTCCGAGTGACCACCAGCAACCGCAATTCCAAGAGTCTTTGCTGCATCATCAATTTGTTCCATAATGTGTTCAAGATTCTCAGGCGTTGATTCTTTGGGCAACATTATCGAGGCAAGAAACCATCGAGGTCGTATTCCAAAAGTAGCAATGTCATTTGCATTCACATGAACTGCAAGCCAACCAACATCAGATACTGATCCTGTTATTGGGTCAGTTGCGGCGATTATCACTTTGTCACCAATACTGATTACTGAAGCATCCTCACCGAGACTCGGACCAAGCAGAACATCTGAGTCAGAAGTCCCCAGTTTCGTAAACACAATTTTCTGAAGGATTTCGGGCGGTACCTTTCCAGGAAGCATTCCATCCACCACCTCAATGGTAGGTGCGCACAGACCCTGTGCCTGATGCATGAAAAGCAGATTCATTGCAACCCAGTACTAGGCTCTCCTCGCTCACTATGACGCCAGGCATCAATCGGACCTTGTGCGCATCTTAGAAACCGAGTGCATGCTAATAACATAATCGAGAGAGGCACTGCCTCGAGTTATCTTCAAGGAAGATAAGCTTCAACCTGTCGCAGGTCTTGTTCTCGTAAACGGCTTCGTGAAAGACTAGAGTAAAGTAGTGTGCCAAGAATAGAGGTTTCTTTCAGAAGATCGCGAGAAAGGTATGCTCGTCCTCCAGCTGCGTGTGCAACAAGATATGCACCAAATGTTTTTCGAAATTCATCCACCTTGAGAATGGTTTCGATGGGATCATGTAATCCCTCTTTCTTCATCCTCAACATAGTAGCTAGCTCAAGAGCTTCGTGATAGGGACGTTTCAAGAACGTCGGCCATTTAGATTGCTCGGGATCGACATTGAGTGCAACTAGTCTTACTTTCGCCTTCCGGACCAATCGTGCAGTACGGACGAGATCCTGGACTGGTGTATATCGTTCATGACCGGGACCGACTGATTGTGCGAGGGGGATATTTGGAGAGAAATCTGAAACAAGTATCAAGAGGGGCTCGATGTCATTATTCCTCATGCGTTCTCTTCGGATGGTTTCAAGGGATTTCTTTATTGCCTCAGCAAGCGGTGTGAGTCCTGAAATCCTTAGTCGACCTAGAGCTCTGTATATTTTGTTCCAATTGGTTGTTGGTGCTTGAATCTCGACTGCACCACTGTCCTTGAATGCAACAATTCCTGTACGGTCTTTGGACCCTCGTGTTTCACTCTCAAGACGTTCAAGGAATTCTCTAATTTGATCCATGCTTCCCTTCATTGAGAGGCTTACATCGATAACAAGAATGATTGTCAAAGGGGTTCTACCTGTGAAAACACTCTCTCGAAGATCTTCCTTCGTGATTCTGATGGAACCTCCTGAAGTGCGGCCAGTTCTCGCTACAGCAGCTAAGACAGTAGATGGAATGTGAAGACTACCAGGTTCTCGACTTAGTATTCTTGAACGAACGGGTCTCCCATGTTTCATCGTATCAGACGACTTTAGAGACCCCACTGCTCTTGAGCTCACCCTCTTTTTGACCCAGCCACCAGATGAAACCCTAGCTCGAATCATGGCTCTCTTCCTTAACTTCTCAAAATCGAATAGCTCTTCTCCAGTGTCAATGTCGGGTATCTTGACGAAGAAACCATCATCGATGCCGAATGGAGCTTCTCTGATTTCAGACTTAGGTCCGGACACTATATCAGGCGTCTGAGGAGTATAGGGTCTTGTCGCTAATCCCCATTCATCGCCAGGCTCTGGTTTTCCACCACCTGGTTCTACTGTGTCGATACCAGCAGCTGGTCCACTGGTTCTACGAGTCATAACCTCGAGCCACTTTCTTACAAGGAGCCAAATCATAGGGGCAATGACGATTGTATCGATAATCAGTGCAGGTGTAGTAGGGAATTGTAGAATCAGTGTTCCAAAGAGCCAATTGATTGGGCTAATGTAAATCCATGCGAACCAAATAAAGACAACAACCATCATGATTGCACAGATTGTCCCCTTGATGGGATCACCCTGAGGATTCCTCACTCCTTCCGGAGTTTTTTTTTGCCTTCCTGTCTGCCGCCTGTGGCAAACTTGGATCCCCGACTGAATCTTCCACCACTCACCCGAGGTCCAGATTTATCATCATCTTCTTCTGGAACTTCGGTAGGAGATTTTCGACGTTCTTTCTTCTGGGCTACTTCAGCAGCTTTGGTTATGGCTTCGTCCACGTCATCAGGAGATGGAGGTTCTAAGAGACCTCCCCGTCGAGTCCTATGACTGAGAACAAGTTGTGATGCAAGTTTCATGTCATCGAGATTGACCTCTGTTCGACCATCTAATGCAGCATTGGTGATAGCAGCCTTGCTGATGATGATATCAGGTCGTACACCATCCACTTCAAGGGCATCACAAGCCATTGCAATAGCCCTTAGATGTGTATCACGAAAGACTACATCCTTGAGTAGTTCTTTGGCTCGAATTATCTGTTCTCGGAGCTCAGACTGTTGATGTTCCCAAGTATCTCTGAACTTGTCGGGATCTTCTTCGAAAGCAAGATTTCTCCTGACGAGTTGCATTCTGTCCTCAATTGAATGGTAACTCCCAACAGCGACATGAAGTGGAAATCTATCTAGGAGCTGTGGTCTCAGTTCACCCTCCTCTGGGTTCATTGTACCTATCAATACAAAATTAGAAGGATGTGCAATGGAAATTCCTTCACGTTCAATCACATTGATCTTTGTTGCTGCTGCATCCAAGAGGTCATCAACCAAATGATCAGGAAGTAGGTTCACTTCATCAACATAGAGAACATTTTGATTTACATCTGCAAGGATACCAGGTCTCAATGCTTGAATTCCATCTTGCAGGACACGTTCGAGGTCTAGTGCTCCAATCAGCCGGTCTTCCGTTGTAGAGAGTGGGAGGTTGACGACCCGCATCTTTCGTGTTTCAGACTTGAGCTTCTTTCCTGATTCAACTGTAATTCTGCAGTCAGTACACAAAAAGTCAGGATTGTTAGGATTGCAGCCGAATCTACATCCAACAACTACATCCACTTCTGGTAACAGATCTGCTAACGCTCGAACCACAGTTGTCTTTCCTGTACCTTTCGGTCCCGAGATAAGGACTCCACCGATTTGTGGATTGATACCATTGAGAATTAGGGCTAGCTTCAACCTCTCAAGTCCAACCAATGCGGTGAACGGGAGGGTAGTACGTTTTAGCTCGCCCATAGGTATCCCAACAATACTGTGTTCCGCAAAACAAGTGTGACAGGTACAAATAAGGCTAAGTGTTCATGTAATGGATGTGAGTCTTCTTGATATCTCACATATCCCATCTTGAATGTCCTCAGTGTAGAAGAAAACACTCAGCTGAAAGACCAGCTATGTATTGCGTATGTGGATCGCCCCTCTTTGCATCCTATGACTTTGCTAGTGTGAGAGAGGATATTGCAAGCAATGAGTTTCCGAGTACCGCTAACAGCATGTGGAGATACTCACAGCTCTTACCGGTGAAATCACCTTCGTGTATCGTAAGTCTAGGAGAGGGGTGGACACCACTAATTCTTTCGAGAAGACTTGGAAAACATCTGGGTCTTCAAATGCTTCGCATAAAGAATGAAGCTCAGAATCCAACAACAAGTTTCAAGGACCGGGGTCTATGTGCTGCGGTTTCTAAACACTATGAGCTAGGTGCCACTGCCTTTGCCTTACCCTCAGCAGGAAATGCTGCTGTTTCACTAAGCGCCTACGCAGCTGCCGCAGGTCTCAAAGCGTATATCTTCATGCCTAGCGATACACCGTTTGGTTTCTATTCACAATGCGAACTTTTCGGCGCAGTAACAACACGCGTAGAGGGCACCATTTCAGACGCTGGAGCAGAGATGAGGAAACAGAATGGAGATTGGACAGATCTATCAACAACAAAGGAACCTTATCGTGTTGAAGGAAAAAAGACCCTCGGATTTGAGATATCCGAACAGACTGGATGGTCTGTGCCTGATGCCATTATATGTCCCACAGGAGGCGGAACAGCAATCATTGGTATTTGGAAAGCCTTTGAAGAGTTAGAGGCGATTGGTCTGATTGGAAGCGAGCGTCCAAAGATGTTCGCTGCACAAAGCGGGGGATGTGCACCTATTGTTCGAGCAGTAGAGAGAGGCAGTGATGAAATCGAGCCATGGGTAAATGGAGAAACTGAAGCTTTGGGTCTTAGGGTACCAAGTCCTTTTGCAGGTAGACTAATCCTCAATGCAATCAGGCAATCTGGTGGAGATGCAGTTGCAGTTGCAGAACAAGACATTGAGTCTACAAGGAGGATGGCTTCAAAACTCGAGGGCCTTGATATCTGCCCTGAAACAGCTGTTGGGATTTGTGGTCTGAGCAACTTAGTGGAATCTGGTAAGATTGATTATGATGAAGACGTCGTATTGTTGAATACTGGAAGTGGCGCAAGATACATCGACATCTGATATTGTGCTTAGAAAACCATCATTATTAATAGTCAGGTTGAGAATCATTCAGAATAGTTAAGATAACCCATGGGGGAACCTCAAATCGAACAGTCTATGGACAACCATGACCAGTACCATGGAGTAAGAGACTCTCTGGTTGCTGGGAGGAAAGAGATTGTATTTTTCTTGGGACTACTGGTATTCTATTTCTATCTGAGATTCTCGGGAATAGAACCAACAATCGTAATCATTCTCGGGCTTATTGGAGGTGTATGGCTTGCCTTCAGACCTTCTGAATGGGCTGTTGAAGGGTTTGAAAGTGCAGCAGGACATCTAGGATTAACCGCTTATGTAGCTGGAATGCTCTCCAGTCTTGCAAGCAATATGCCTGAGGCGGTCATAAGTGGGATAGCCGCCTTCGATGGTTACACAACAGGAAATCAGGACTTGCTGGATATTGCGGTTTTATCGGTTCTCATCGCTGCAGGTTTTAACATGCTCCTTCTTGGAATCACGATAGTCATATCTACGAAGGGAAAACCGGACATGGATGTGCCCGAAGAAGCCATCAAGAAAGATTCAGTCTTAATAAGATGGACATTTGTTGCCCTATTGAGTATGTTCGCTCTTGGTGTGTTGGACATGGCGTCTCCGGATGCACCAATAAACCCACGATTCCCAGCAGTTGCATCTTTCGTCTTGTTCCTATCATACATCATCTATGCGGGAGCGCTAACTACAGGTGATGTCGTTGAGAGTGCCGAGAAAGCAAAAGCCAGTCATTCAAAGAGAACTGCGGCGATTCTGGCAATAATGGGCTTCATTGGCATATTCTTTGCAGGTGAGATGCTCACACATTCTGTTGAGATGCTCCTTACTGACTACCATGATGTCATTGGGCTTTTAGGCAACCAAGTGGCAATCGCAGCCCTAATTCTAGGAGCAGCTGGCGCACTTCCCGAACATGGCATTGCAATAATCGCAGCCGCAAAAGGAAAGGTTGGACTCGCAATAGGCAATCTCATCGGTGGGGTATTGCAGATTGTGTTGCTCATCATGGGCGGAATAGGAATATTCGTACCAATTCCATTGGACAGATACGTGCTGTTTCAGATCATGGTGATTGCAGGAAGTCTATGGTTCCTAAAACAAGCAATAACAGATGATCACAAGCTAGACTTCTTTGAAGGTGCAATGATCATTCTACTTCAGATGTATGTCTTTATACTCCTCATTGCGGGAACTCCGATATGACATGAGGTAAGATGGCTCGAAGGTCATCATCGCGGATGACTACATTAGCTGCATCTGCTACATCTTGGTCTTCAGGGTTGAACGCTACAGCAAGACCTACAACTTTGAAGACCGTTATATCATTGCGACCATCTCCTATAAAGGCGGTCTTCTCAAGTGGAACCCCAAAATGCTTGTTTATCTGATGAACCTCTTCATGTTTAGCACCCCACGCAACAAGATTGTCAACTTCACCTGTGAGGATGCCATTTTCATGGTGAAGTGTGTTTGTCAATACATAGTCAATCCCTACTCTTCGACCAATGTCATTAGCCATAATATCAAGACCACCAGAGAGGATTGCTGTCTTCAGGCCATGGTCTCTCAAGGTCTGTATTGCTTCCTTGGAACCTGGAGTAAGTTGAGTTGCCTGAACGACCTTCATAACTTCATCAATGGTCTTACCCCTCCAAAGACCAGCATCAAGATCTGCCCACTGGTCATAGTTGATTTCTCCTGCGAAGTACTGATCGTAGTATAACTTACCTTCCACAGTTGTACCAAAGTGTTCGTGCAACCTCCACCATATACTACTATGTTTCGTGAGGGTTCCGTCCACATCAAATACAACTAATCGTATATCCAATCTTAACTACACCTGAAAATTACTTGAGTGAATCGTGGTCTAACTCTCTTTCTCCCGCGCTCTCTCATCACGGGCTTCTTTCTCTAAATCTGCGAGAAGCTCATCAATTCTCTTCTCATCTGAGGTTTCTGTCTTGCTGGTCTTTGTAGTTATCGCTCCTTCAGCTTCAAGTGGTGGGAGGACACCTTCCTTTTCAAGTAGGACTTCAGCCTCCATAGATTCCAACTGGCGATCTATTCGTTCCTCATCCGCAATGGTTGAGTCAGCTCCAGACAAATCTTCGGAGAGTAACTCACCAGCTATGGAGATGTGTTCGAAGGACTCAGAGAGCTTATCCAGCTGCGTTTGAATCTCCTCTGGTTTCAACATTGAACGTGCTTCAGTAAGTGCATCATTGGCAATGGTGAAAGCCCGTAAGACTTCAGCTTGGGTCTTGGCTTCCTCCAGGTTGAGGAGGGCAGTTTCTAGAGTAAGAAACTGCTGTTGATAGCGAGACCTTCGATTCTCAAGATCTACAACGATACTTAGATGAGAACGTGCCTGTGAACGGTTTCCCTGAGACATCGAGTCCTTTGCAGATTTTTGTTCCTCAGTCATCCGAGTTTCAAGTCTGCGTACCCTCAGAGTCAGAGCATTCATTGTGCCCTTCATCTCAAGGATTCCACGTTCTGCGTCTACTTTTTTCTTACCGCTCAGAAAACCCATTTGTTCCACCAGGTTTGGCCTTACGATTCTATGTCGTGTCTTGACGCATTTAAGGTATTGTAATCACTACCCAACAAGTGATATAGAGAGAACAAATACCAGCAAGGTGGTGATGGCATGACTCTACTTAGGATAATGCAGGATGCAGTTGATAGTGCTAAGAAGGTCATCATTGAGAACCTTGACATTGCAAAAGAGCGAACAGGTGAATTGAATCCGTATGGAGATAAAACGCTCCTATTAGATGTCAAGGCGGAAGACGCAATTATCGGTGTGCTCTCTAGTTCAAGCACCATTTTTGAGATTCTGACAGAGGAGAAGGGATTCATCAAGAATGAGAATAATCCAGAATATCTTGCATTGATTGATCCTATTGACGGGTCAGCTAACCTTG
This sequence comes from Candidatus Thorarchaeota archaeon AB_25, assembly GCA_001940705.1. Taxonomy (GTDB): domain Archaea; phylum Asgardarchaeota; class Thorarchaeia; order Thorarchaeales; family Thorarchaeaceae; genus SMTZ1-45. The sequence continues at coordinate 2,217 of MEHG01000020.1, read as the reverse complement.
AGCGAGGGATTCCGCTAATTTCAATTGGCATCTCTATTGTCCCCTACAGGGATACGATGAATTCAGATGATGCAGAAATCAGTGTGATAGATTCGGTCTTTACCAATGAAACCTATATCGCAGTAGCTGGTAAAGGTGTGACAAGAAATGGGGTGAGAGTTAGACCATCTACTCCTGTCGAACTCAAAAATGCCATTATATCATACGATACAAAGAAGACGTGGGACTCGGATTTTTTGGAAAGGTCATTGAGAACAATCAGTGCAGTTCATGACACAAGGAGATCAGCAAGTAATCTCCTCGATCTTTGTTGGACTGCCTCAGGGTCCCTCGATGCTATGGTGGATCTAAGAAACATGCTTCCAATCATTCACCTTTGTGGAACCCATATGGTTTTTGAAGCAGGGGGATTTGTTCTTGATAAAAACGGAAGTCGCTTCTGCAGTTCTCTTGAGCCTGAGAGAATGATGAATTTCGTGGCAGCATCCAACGAAACCCTAGCCCGGCAAATCTTAGCTAGATTCAATGGAAGCTAACATTTCAGACATATGCGATGTTTTATTAGACCCACTCAGACGCCACGGTTTTGATAACAATGTCAAAACTTCCGATACCAACTGAAATTGTTGAGAATATGAAAGGAATCAAACACAAGATTGTCATTCTCTCTGGTAAGGGTGGTGTTGGGAAGACAACTGTTGCCACCAATCTCGCTGTATCCTTTGCGATGAGAGGGAAGAATGCAGGAATAGTTGATGTTGATATCTATGGTCCAAATGTTCCAAAGCTTCTTGGTCTGGATGGCCAACATCCCACAGGAGATGGCGATTTCATCGATCCCATCATTGGTCCTCAGAATGTCAAAGTCATGAGTATGGGATTTCTTCTTAGAAAAGATGATGATGCCGTTGCTTGGCGTGGACCACTAGTCGCGAAGGCAATCAGCCAATTCCTTGCTAATGTTCGATGGGGTACGCTTGATGTGTTAGTTGTGGATCTCCCACCTGGAACAGGGGATGAGATTCTAAGCATTCTGCAATTAATCCCAGACATTGATGGAGTGATAATTGTATCAACACCACAGGAAGTAGCTGTTCTTGATGCAAGAAGGGCAATCCAATTAGTTGAGAAAATGGGAGTACCAGTCCTTGGTATTGTGGAGAACATGTCAGAATTTGTGTGTCCGAAGTGTGGTGAGTCGTACAAACTCTTTGGAGAGGGTGCGGTTAAGAAAGCAGCTGAAGAGTACAACATTGATCATCTTGGTACTTTGCCTCTTGACCCTCGCGTTATCACACTCAGCGATGAGGGAACTCCCTTTGTGATCAAGGAGCCAGAATCAGAAACAACGAAAGCCTTCTCTACACTCGTGGACAAACTGGCCAAAAAGACCAAGATGGATTAAGTATTGCAATGAAGAGGTGGATTGGTTCAGTCCTCTTCTTCAGTTTCTTCGTCGGATTCTTCCTCAGTTTCTTCTTCGGAAATTTCTTCGACTTCTTCTGCTAGCTCCTCTTCGATTTCTTCTTCCTCATCTACTTCGAGCTCTTCCTCATCCTCATCTTTTTCTTCTGGTTCTTCTTCCTCAGGTGCATCTTCGGTTATTATGCCTGGTTTCATCTTGAGGATGTACACATATCCAAGTGCGAAGCTAACCAGACCAAGCAAGAGTGTTAACCAGACAGCGCCATCTAATCCAAACCAATGGACTGGATCAAGGCCAAGCTCAGCCCTTGGCAAGCCTAACACTATGTTCTGAAACCACATGGGAATTACAAACGCTAATGGTATGCAAATAATCACAAACAGAATGATGGACATTATAATTTCTGTAGTGTAGTTCAGTATTCGTCTTAATGTGCTGTCAACAGCTTTCTTTGCCACAGACAATTTCACTCGCCTTGCCATGGCACACTTTGAACTCCATTAAAACCTTCTGGATAGAAAACAGTTGTACAAGAAAGAGGAGAGGAGGGAGGGGGTCCTACAAAACAAGCGAGTAGTTCGCCAATCGGGTCGGACGTTTTGAGAGAGGGAGGGAGTGACAGTATTCATGATGGTCGCGATTCGGACCCCCTGTCCCAAACATAATAGGAATTATTAGCATATAAGTATTGTTGATATCTTGATGGGGCGTGGATAAGGGAACACTTATGGAGTTAGATGTTCATAGGATATAGTCTGGATGTGAGCAAGCAAGCGCTGATAGTATTGGGG
>MEHG01000019.1 GCA_001940705.1 Candidatus Thorarchaeota archaeon AB_25 | reverse complement strand
AGTAATCCAGAGAGTGGCAAGGCAATAGTCGCAGTTAAAGCACCATACCCCAAAAGCCCGTGATGCTCGGGAAGATCCAGACCAAGATATCCAAACAAGTTCCCTGACAAGAGACCTGTGATGACATAGATGGAGAACGCCATCGGGACAGCAACTAAGACGTAGATAACCACAGTCTTCAATGGAAATTCGCGATACTCCAGCAAATCCTTATCAACCTTTCACAATGTGCGTTTCATCATCATGTTATGGATGTTTCGGGCTAGGTCACAAATTCAGAGCGATATCTTAAAGACTATTCAGAATCTGGTCAAAGGTAGGAGAGAACATGTTTGGTTGATAAACTCGGTGTCCATGAGTTCATGGTCCTGACAGCAGGAGGCGCTCCTATATTCCACTTTTCCAAAGATCAAACAAGAAAGTTGGATGAGTTATTGTCAGGCTTTCTAAGTGCAATAACCAGTTTTGCCACCGAGTTCGGAGAAAAATCAATTCAGAGTCTGTCATTCGAAGGTTCTGAACTACTCTATGAACAGTTTGGACCGGACTATCTCTTTATTTTCCTGGTAGAAACTGGATCATCAGAGAAAGTACTGAGGGTGGTCCTGAGGGAGTTGAGTAAGAGGTTCGTGTCAAGATACGAAAATGAAATGAGGATGGACATCCCAATTCTCGATGTCTTCATGGATTTCGAGAATGACGTTCGAGCTGTACTCTCATACTACGAAGGTATCTTGATAGTCATGTCCAGCCTGAGTGCGTTTATCATACCACAGGTCAAGAAAGACAATCTGGACATAGCCATCAGAACAGGAGGATTCCTCGATGAGTTTCATCGAGACCTTGGGAACTCGGGTAATCGAGTTCTCTCAGCAATTGATGGAAAAACTTCCCTCTATAATATTGGCAGAAGTCTTGGATTATCAGAGATCGATATCTCTGATGTTGTTGAGTACTTGGCAATTCGAGGGTTGTTAAGAGTTTCAAAATTGTGTCCATTGATTCAAGAGAAAGATGCAAGATTCGACGCATATCTTGACATTATAGGACTACCAAGCAAAGACTATCAGTTACTTGAGCGTGCAAAATCGCTGTGTAATGGAAATCGATCGCTTATGGATATCAGTGAACGCCTTGGCGTTGTTCCAGAGCAGCTCTACGAAGTGCTTGAGAAACTTGGTGATGAGGTTGAATGGAGACTTGTCGAGGTTAGTGCCTTAGTAGATGAACTATAGAACTTAGAATAATTCAGTTTTTCTGACAAAGGTATTAAGTGCCTTTGTGCCCCAATTGGAGCGGTCCTGCAGATAGGAGGTCTTCCCCTTGGTCAAAGAAATCATTGTGCTCCGAGAAACAGGCATTCTTCTTTTCCACTATAGTGTAAGTGGAACTCGGAGGCTTGATGAGCTAGCAGCCGCATTCCTCTCTGCTGTCGGTTCCTTTGCTCAGGAAGTAAGTCAAGATAGAATCACAGTCATGTCATTTGCGAAGAACAAGTTAGTTTGGGAACGAAAAGGAGACCTCTACTTCATAGCATTAGTATCCGAGGAGGACAGTGGTGAAATTCATCGTGTGATCCTTCAAGACCTTGCTGAACAATTCGTGAGTACCTACTACTCTGACCTCAGAAGAGAACTGCCTGATTCTAAGAGATTCAGACCATTTGCTGATATCGTTGAAGTCACACTGCAAAAGTTCGATGGTATTCCAGGACTTGCACGACGCTACAAGACCGTACTTCTACCTGCTGAGGAATTGAATACATTGAAACGGGTTCTATCAGAAGTCGAGGTAAACCGTGATATTCTCAGAGGTGGGATGATTACCTCAGATGGGCATGTAGCAGTTTCAAATTTGCGAGCATATGAACTTGAAGCTGCACTGGACTTTGTCCCAACGGCGATAGAAAAAATTTCGATGAAGGAACACTCAAGTCTCGAGAAAGGATCATCATTCTTATTGATACAGATTCCTAAGAAAGGTATAGCTGCATTTGTTGTCAAGTTAGGGATGTCTGAGAAGACATACTTGGACCTTGTTAATCCATTCACATCACTTCTGCAGCTTACTAGTTTCGAGAACGCAAGAAAGTTTGAACCAGATAAAGTGGAAGGTCCAATCTCATTCTATGACTTTGATGCAGTAGAGACAGCGGTTCCAATTGAAGATATTCGCAGAGAAACAAAGATGTCACTATCAGCGTTCTCAGAGAGTATTCAGTCTGGAGCGCTTCGTTTAGTGAACTCCATTCATGAAACATCCATTGTTATTGAAGTGGTTGATGCGAGTAGTTTGATCAGAGAGCAGGCTGATGAGGTTCTTGCCCAGCTCATAGCTAAAGGAGTAGTCAGGATTTCAAAGTTGTTCCCAGTAATGGAGGACAGGGATGAGAGGTTTGTAGCATACCTCGAAGTCATAGGAATTAAGAAAAGGGATTTTGATATTGTCGATTCCATCTGGAAATACTGTAATGGAAGTCTCTCACTTCGTGAGATTTCAGAGCGGTCAGATGTCCCAGCGCAAAGGATATTGGAAGTTCTCAGGGCTCTTGGTAATCACGTCAAATGGTTGAAAGAAAGGGTGCTTAGTCATGTCAGGTAAAATTGTTTCAATTCATAGCTTTAGAGGCGGTACCGGAAAATCGAACATCGCCGCGAATCTTGCAGCTGCTGCCGCACTTGATGGGAAACGAGTCGCGGTCATGGATACTGACATGGCGTCTCCAGGAATTCACGTTATATTTGGATTGGGCCGGGAAAAATTGAAGTACACACTTAACGATTACCTCAGAGGTACATGTGACATCACTGATGCATGCATGGATCTGACTGACCGATTGAAAATCAAGTCTGGAAAATTGTTCCTCATTCCAAGCTCGATGACAGCTACCGACATCACGAGAATTCTCAGAGAAGGCTACGAAGTTGGAGACCTGAAGAAAGGATTTACGGATATCATCAAGAAGAAAGATCTCGATTACCTCATAATCGATACACATCCAGGACTTGATCGAGAAACACTACTCTCAATGGCCACAGCAGACTATCTTTTCGTTGTGGCAAGAATTGATGAACAGGACCTACTCGGGACTGCAGCAACACTCAGTGTTGCCCGGAAACTACAGGTCCCAGACATCCGTATAATCATCAACAAGAAACCGGGAATCTATGAAGACAAAGCCATCATAAAAGAGGTCGAACAGAAGTTTAAAACAACAGTGGCAACTATCATTCCGCTCCTTCCTCTTCTGATTGAAGCTGGAAGTCGATATGTAGTTACACTTAGACATCCAGATAGTGAGTTCACAAAGAACATAGATGAGATTTATAGATTGATGAAATGAAGATACACTCTGTCATCATCCTACTATTCTCGGAATGTAGATTATAGCTAGAGCGAGGAGAAGGAGAATCAAACACACTACAAGAACCAGTGGTAGGAGAATATCTGATGATGTACTTTCATCAACCGTCAAAGCAAATTACTCCATCTATACTATAGGTGATACACTATATCAAATTGGTCCTAAACAAAACACTTCTAACTGGTTTGGCGTGTCCGATGTGCTAACCGGAGGTATATGAAGAATGGATATAGATGTGAGACTTGCCACAGCACAAGACAGGTCATTAATCGAAGAGTTCTATGTCCGTGAGGGAAAGAACTTCCAGCAATTGATCCAGCATTCATCTACTACTCCAGTTGGTGCAAGTAGTGAAACAATGTTTGTAATAGCAGTCACTAGGGGTATGGTAATTGCAGCACTGAAGCTTGATATCGCAAAAGACCCCTCCATGGGACGTGTAGGGTTCATCCGATACTTCGAAATCGAGGATGAACTCGAAGGGACGGATCTCGGGCAAAAGATGCTGGAGAAGACTAGTGAGATAGCTGAGAACAAAGGTTTACGGGCTTTGGATGCAGTGTTTGACGTATCCAGGGCCGACCTCTTTGACTTATACACTGAGTCTGGCTATAGAGAAGAACGGAAAGAAGTATTACTTCGTAGGGACTTCCGTCCGGGTGTCTTCGAGTGACTGGTCCCTAGGAAACCAATGAACTCAGACCAAGTTTCTTGATGGTTTCTTTCGTGGGAACGCCATCCTTACCCCATCCCCTGAGGTCATAGTACTTGTCCAGAGATTTCTCAAAGTCTTCCTGATTGACAAAGGATTTCATACCCTCAGCAGGACCATGCGTTTCAGCCTCCCAGAACCGAGGCGGAAGGATGTCGTCCTTTCTTGTTGTTCCCTCTCGTATGTTGAAAAGACGTGCAAGAGTATCAACTCTCTGGGCAAATGCTGAGATGCTCTTAACATCGTAAGTCTGACCAGTAGCACCATTAAGCATAGTGATGTTCTCGTCATGTGTGAGAGGCATGTGGTATGTGAAGTGGCAAACTATCAGACTGTCTCTAAGGATTTTGATATCACGCTGTTCAATCATTGATTCAATTACTTCTAGAGCTGACGAGTCCGGTCGGTCAGATGTTTGAGGCCATCCTCGCAAGTGACTTGCACCAACGTTCGCAGTCGCGTATGAAAGCCCCATTCCTTTTTTACCGCGCGGGTCCCAAGCAGCAGCATCCAGACCTTTGACATGCACAGCAAATGATTCACTGCCCTTTCCAATCTTCTTAGCTGCCAAACGAGTTCCCTTGGCTAGAGTCGCACCTATGCCCTCTTTTCGGGCAATCATCATGACGAGCTTCTTTGCACCTTCACAGTCGCCAAACGGCAACGGGAATCCAATCTCATCCTCGGTGAGAATACCTCTCTCATAAGCTTCCATAGTGAACCCAATAATAGACCCTGTTCCAATTGTATCAAGTCCGAGATCATCACATAGAAATTGTAACTGAAAAACACACTGTGCATCTTTGATACCCAACATGCCCCCACACAAACCAAGTGTTTCGTATTCAACGGTCGATTCGATTTCAGTTCCCGGAAACCTCGGATCTTCGGTCTTGTACGCATGAGTACAACGCATGATGCAGTGTGGGCAGGAGAGATGCGCTCCAATGTACCATTTCTCCATCTCCTCGGGCGTTAGTGACTCATAACCGTCGAAGTAACCATTTTGCCAATTTCGTGATGGGAATTGACCGCGTTCATTTGAGGGTTCAACTAGAAAAGGAGTTCCATATTTCTTGAAGTCAGAATCAGACTTCTCATTCCACTTCTTTGTGACTGCTTTATTCACCTCACGAATTGCTGAACGGTCTTCTGCGTCAATATTTTTTGTTCCTCTTACTACAACACCCTTGAGATTCTTCGAACCAAGTACTGCTCCAGCACCTCCTCGTCCTGTTTGATGCGCAAGTTCACAACAACCAACTGCATTATGAACAAGATGTTCTCCTGCAGGACCAATAACATAGACTGCTGAACCTTTGGGTGTTTTCTCATGAAGAATTTTAGTTGCCTCGTGTGTACCTAAGCCCCATAGTGATTCAGCATCCTCGAACTTAGCTTTCTCATCTTCAATGATTAAAGTGACAGGTTTGTCTGACTTTCCAGTCACTGCTACCGCATCATAACCTGCGTTCTTGATCTCTCTTCCAAGTGGACCACCACAATGACTGTCTAGGTACAAACCAGTTAGTGGAGACTTAGTTACAAGTGTCCATCTACCAACATTGGGAGCGGGAAGACCCTGAAGAGGACCAGTCATGAAGAATAGAATATTGTCGGCACTAAGAGGATCCACTCCAGCTTTTAGCTCACGATATAGTAAGTAGGTGCCGAGTCCCTTTCCTCCAACAAAGTCCTGATAGATGTTAGAAGATAATTCCTCAACCCGTGTGGTTTTTGTGGTCAAATCTACCCATAGTATTTTTCCATTCCAACATTTGAAGCTCATAAAACAACACATCCCGGGAGGAACTATTGCTTTCTAGTCTATCTCTATTTTTGTGATGGTATCAAGATCGATATCTCTAAGATTTGAGATTATTGCCATCAATACACCACTGATAACCTTGGCAACAAAGTCGTTCATATGAATCTCATTACCTTTCACATACAATACAAAATCTGATGTCATAAAAAACATCAATCCTATTGTACATATTAAGTCTTACAGAAGTAACCAAGTTTATGATTGTGTTCATTTGATTTGCAGGCTAGAGCCGAGTCCGATATGCATTTATACCCTTATCTTTCGTACCATCGCGACTGATGGTGACCAACACCAAGTGAGGAATTCAGATATGGCCCAATTGAGCTCATTAAAGTCGATAATTGATAGTTCTGACGAATCGGGTAGAAAAGTTGGTAGATTAGCTGGGTTTGGTAGTATCTTTGGGATTGTTGCAGCTGCTTTTGGCCTTTTAATCGGAAAGACTTTGATCCCGATCGCGGGAATTGAATGGGAATTCACAAATAATCCTTCATTCCAATGGACTTTGGGAGGCGACTCACAGTTTCATATTTTTGTGGGTATTTTCATGGGATTGATGGCAGTAAGCTTTCTCTTCCAGGCCGTTGGATCCAAGGATCTTAGTGGAACTCTCAGTAGCGGATACCTCAAGATTTTGTGGGTTGGATTCATATCTGCGGCCGCTGTGGCATTCTATTTACTAACGCAATTCCCCGGAGTATATGCTGCACAGCTCATTCCAGATTTTATTACACCAATGTTTTCTCTTGGAGTATTCTTCGTAATAGTATGGCAACTGGGAGCCGTCATCTACACGGATTCAAGTAAAACTTGGGTCGGTTTCCTTGCAGGTATGTGTAACGCACTGTTCATACCAATTCTTGCACTCGGCCAAGCTATTAACCCAATTCTAATCTATGGTGCTTATGGTATACTTCTCCTCGGTCAATTGATGAGTCTACTCTTCTGGTGGTCGCCTATGGACACAATCCGTGAGTATGCAAGAAGCACTAAGAAAGCCAAGTTTGCCTTTGGTCTAAGTGGCTTTTTGACAGCTCTGTTCGGATTTGCTGCAGTTATGTTTGGACCTATTGGCATCGAACAGGGTGTCGAGGTCTGGTTCCCATGGAGTACTCTTGTCAATGAAATGACCTATCTTACAAATCCAGCTTTAATATTTGGACTTCTATCTTTCATGCTATATTGGGTAATGCTTGCTCCTAGACTCGGGGCACGAGAGCTCAAGGCTGCAGCCATTGGTGAAGATATCATAAAGGGTGGTATCAAATGGTTTATAGCGTTTCTTGCTTGTTTTGGTATTCTTGCTGCAGGCCAAGCAGGCACAGGTCTAGAAGGCGTTGGTGTTTGGGGATTCTTCATGGTAGTGGCACCAGCCGGCATACTGTTTCTGTTCGGTGCCTCATATATAGCAAAGACAGATATGGTAACTGGACTTCCCTTAGTAGTAACTTCAGTGTTCTTGATGGTTCATCCATTTGTCCTTCTACCACTAATATTGGTCCCATGGATTCTCATTATACTGACTCAGATCTTCCTTATGTTGGAAACCTGGTGGAGAGGTCTTACTGGTTTCTCACAGGCATCTCTTACTGTGATTGTTAGTCTTGCAACATCGATATCGATTATTTTCTTTATGTTGGGTGTTTTTGGTAGTGGTCCGCTTGCACTGTGGCCTACAAATCGATGGTTCAATATTACATTGATTCCAGGAATTCCAGCTGCGGTTCAAGGACCCGCCATAATCATTTTGCCACTGCTGGCTATTCTGATTCGAAATGTTTCACTAGCTGGTTATTCTTATGGTAGAGGTTACTCCAGTGGTGGAGTTTTGATGGGTATTAGTGTACTTTTTGCCTTCATGATCCCAGTAATTGCAGGGAACCAAAGTGTAACACATGAAGCAAACACTGGAGCTGCCCTTTTACTTGCGCTTTACTCAATAAGCGTCGTACTGATAATGGCATTGAATCTCAACCTCGCCAACGACGTTGAGGATGAAGGTCATGGGTTTGAGGGTACACTCATCAGGATGGCTACATTAGCTGGACTTGTTGCAGCTAGTGCTGTTTTAATCCTGATGGTGATAGTTTTCGCTGGAATGCCAACTCCCGAACAAATTGCATTAATGGTATCCATTATGGTTACATTTGTCGTAAGTACTGAAGTTCTATCATCATTAGGATGGTTAATCTCTGGAATACGATTGGGTATGCTAAAAGTGGGTTTTAAATTCTCTAGACTTGAGTGATTTCAAACACAAGAATGATCTCAGGAGGGAGATGATAGACATTGGCTCCATCTGTGATGGGGGTCACGACCCAACCTGAAGGAGCCTCTGTTGCATTTCTATTGGTACATGGACTAGCTGCGTCTTCTGATGAGCTGGCAACTTTAGGGCAATATCTATCGGAGAAGGGGTATGCATCATTTGCTGTACAGCTAGCTGGACATGGGACTACGCCTGAAGATTTTAAGACAACTTCCTGGCGAGATTGGTATGAGTCCGTAAAGAGAGGGCTTGAGGTTGTTCGTTCTTGGAATCCAAAATTTGTCTTTGTGGTTGGTCTATCAATGGGGGGATTACTCTCACTACTATTGACTTCGGAAGAGAGTGAAGTCGATGGTTTGGTACTTATTGGAACAGCTTTGAAAGTTCCGGGTATCCTACCGAAGCTATTACCAATATTGAAGTATTTCATGAAGTGGAGAGAAATCGACGTTGAAACAGCCCAGCGTGTCTATGATGTGAAGCGGTTCAAATACCAGAGAGAACCAGTTTCTGCATATCAGGAGTTATTCAAGCTGCAGAAAGTTGTTAGGACTATCATGAACAAAGTCATTGTTCCCACTATCATACTTCATGGAACTGAAGATAAGACAATCGATCCTGTTAGTGGACAGATTGTTTATGACGGCATATCTTCAAAGATGAAAGAACTGCATATGATAGAAGGAGCAGAACATGTGATTAGTTGTCACCCAACAAGAGTCGAGGCTTATCCTCGTATCCTCGCATTCATTGAGAAGATTGTTAGCTAAGGATTTTTTCCCAGAACGTCAGCAGCTATGTCGGGATAATCCGTTATCAAACCATCAACACCTACAGAAAAGAGATGTTTCATAGTTTGTGGATTATTTACTGTCCAGGGATACACTTTGAGACCGGCGTTATGTGCATCCTCCAAAAGCTCTAGCGTGACTAATTCGTGACGAGGGTTGATAGCATTTGCTTTGAAGTCTAATGAATAGCGAACGAGATCATCCTTTGGTTTGTTGACCAATACGGCAGTATTAACCAATTCATTCAGGTTTCTAACTGTTGCGAGTGTGCCATGGAGGAATGAGGATATTATGATATCTTGGAGCATCCCATGACGCTCTACTATATCTAGCACCTTCTTCTCCACTTCAATCACTTTCAGTTCTATATTGACCCGAATCTTTTCAGATGCAAATTTGATGACTTCTTCTAGAAGGGGTATGCGTTCCCCTTCACCCGCATCTAGTTCCCGTAGTTCTTTGTATGTGAAGGAATGAACTGCCCCATTTCCATTTGTGGTTCGATCTACAGTCGAATCATGTAGACAGACCAATTTACCATCAAGAGTTTCATGAATATCGAGTTCAATCATATGAGCTCTGTATTCCACTGCTTTTCTAAATGAGCGAAGTGTGTTCTCAGGAGCATGACCTGATGCACCTTTGTGTGCAATGATGATTTGTTTGTTTATAATTAACACACTCCCAGTTCGTATTATGAAGAATGTACAAAGAGATTAGTCACTATCATCGGGTCTCGCAAGTCCAGAGCCACCGCATCGTGGACATGTTTCAAATTCTTCACCACTCTTGATTTTACCTGTTCCTTTGCAGTAATAACAATCGTCACTAGGAACATCAAGGGAACTGTCTACTCCTCTTGCAAACGCAGCCCCTACGCCTATTATTACTACGGCGAGAAACATCATGAACAGAGAAGCTAAGTAGAGATATGGTATTGGAAGAATGAAGAACAGAGTAATAAAAAATTGCACAAAACCAATAATAACCAGAAGAAGACCAATCCTTTTTCTATCCATTGTCAATACCCTACCTTGTTGATATCGGTTTGCTAAATTTGCCTGCTTTATAATTTGTGGCTGGAATTCCTCTCTGGAAGAATAAGTAAGACAAATTAGGAATCTAATTGAAGGCTAGCAAATGAAAAAAATCCTCAAAATCATAGTCCTTGTTATTGTGATTGGTATGTTTGGATTCCTCGGAATTCATTACTTCTTTAGTGGAGAACTTCCATTACAGTTATGCACAAACTGTCATGGAACGTAATTATTACTCGAATTAAAACACCCGAAATGATAATAGAGTGCTTTGATGGTAGTAGTAGACTGCGGGAGACAGGAAGATGTCAAGAACAGACTTTTTTGCAAAGTATACTCAGATTTATGCAAAAGCACAAGCTAAGGAAATTGTACCAGGTGGAACATTTGTACGTCAACTGATTGATGTACCTCGAAAGTCCTACGATGTTGGTGTTTTCTTCAAAGCAAAGAGAAGCAGTCGAATCGTACAAGTCCATTTAGGGAACCCTATTCCAAGAGAAGTTGCATCACAGGAGGGATTTCTCGAAACAGAAGACTCAACATATCTGAGTCGTACAATTCTGTCGAAATTCAAAACAGTCGATTTTCTTAGAGTCGTAATTTCTGCTGGAGAAATCCTCACAAAAAAGGAGCAGCGTGTAGGATTCTTGAAGACCGGACAACGTATACTCGATGTAATCCTAAAGAAATCACGAAACATCTTGCATGTCGGTGAGTTGGCTCCGTTTCAATTTGACAAAAAAGTAAGAACCTTGGAAGAGTTTCTTAACAAAGAGCTCAATATGGATGAAGTTTCTGCTGAAGCAGCGGCTATTCCCTTTAATGTGGCAGGACCAGCCTACATCCTGCTAGCAGATGGTTCGATGATCGTCGTTGGTGATGAGCCTCGAGTTCCCCAAGCTGAGTTTTTCCTTGTTGGAGGAATTGGATACAGATTTGACAAGACAGAAGGTGCTATCAGCGAGGAACGGTTGTTTAGGTCTACGACTGACCTTAGCCCACAGGGAATAGATGAAGCGTATATTGATGGAATGATACAAAGAGTGACAGAAGACTTCCAAAACAAACTTCATTCTCTGATTTTCGCTGATGTATGGAAGAAAGGCAAATCTAGTCCAATAGGAGTCAATTTTGGAGGAGATCTGCTTGTAAAGGCTGAACCCAGCAGTGAGATTTGGACGGGAGTCTTCGAGGTCTATGTTAAGCCACCCAAGTCATAGCAACGCTATGCCAAGTCAGTGTAGAAACCGCCGGCTATCGTGAGCGATATGTATGAAATGTCATATCTTAAAATAGAGCTCAAACAATGATTGTAAGAGTATTACTCCTCAGGATTCTAAGAAATGCAAAGAGAGGGACATGTACCCTCTCTTCATTGTTTAATACTATCGTCTTCTAAAATATACAACCACTGCAATGACTACAACTCCAGCGACTCCAACTCCAACATAGAGAATCCAAGGTGGTAGTTCAAAGTCCTCAGTGGGTACAGGTTTTGGAATCTCATGGAGGAACAAGTCATTCGCTCCATTATGCGATTCATCTGTTGGGAAGTCTTCTGAATCAGTGTTTCCTACAACAAGTATATTCTGATCTGCATCTAACACAATACCTTGTCCATAATCATCACCAGATCCACCCAGATAGATTGAGTAATCGAGGGTGTCAGTTGACAAGTTCAGCTTGAATACAAAACAGTCAATTTCACCACTCAGACTCGAGTCAGCTCCACTTGTTGTTGGGAAATCGTTTGATTTGGAATAGCCGGTTATATAGACCGCTTCATTCGAGTATGCTAGGGCTTGGCCAATATCAACTGCTGAGCCACCTATATAGGTTGAATAGTCAAGGGAACTTCCATCAGCTGATAATATGCACACAAAACAATCCATTCCACCACCAAACACTTCATCATAGGCGTTGATGGTTGGGAAATCACTCGATATAGTATAGCCTGTTAGATATACTTGACCAGAGTCATCCACAAATACTTGATTTGGCTCATCAGCTGCTTGACCACCAATATACGTCGAGTATATGATTTCGTCTAGTGCAGAATTCACTTTAACGACAAAACAATCCTGTGCACCGTTGTATGAAGTATCATATCCATTAAGATGGGGGAAATCAGTTGAAGAGGTCGAACCAATCAAATAGACATTATTGTCATCATCAAGTGAAATAGATTTTGCATAATCACGGTCGGAACCTCCAATATAGGACGAGAAGTTCAGACCATTACCAGTAGAATTGAATTTGAGGAAATAGCCTTCCTCAAGATACCTTTCATCATCAATAGGATTCACAAGTGGAATATTAGTACCATAACCATTTCCGAAGATATACACATTCCCATCCGAATCGATATCAATTGAATATGATTTATCTGGCCCATCACCACCAAAGTATGTCGAGTAAATCAAGTCGTCGCCAGTTGGATCCAATTTTAATAGAAAGATATCCTCTTGGTTTACATAATTATCTTGGTATGCAGATGCAACAGGTAAATCCGCAGACTTTGTGAATCCAGTAGCAAATAGGTTTCCTTCATCATCTACAACGATGTCAGTGATTTTATCGAGATCTTCTCCACCAATGTAGGTTGAGTAAATCACAGTGTCAGTTGCGATATTCAATTTCATGATGAAACCATCTGTCCCTCCAGCATATGTGGTCTGATATCCATTGACATCTGGAAAATCAGTCGAGGTTGTTGTTCCGGCTAGGTATACAATGTCTGGTCCTTCAAACCAGAATGCGGTGACCTCATCATCAGCTGAACCCCCCCAAGAGTTAGAGTACTGCTGAGCAGTTAGGGCACGCAACGATAAATCATCGAATTTAGCTTCTCTCAATATGTCGTTGCTCCTCGGTGTTTCAGCAGTTGCATAACACTGTATCAGTGACACAACTAGCAAGAAAGAAAGGAAGAGCACACTCACTCTCTTTTTCATATTTGAACTCCTCCACACGAAAATGTAACTAATTTTTCCTCGAGATGATTAACAAAGTTAGTCATTTTTCTTGATGCCTCCTTCTTCAAGGCTCATTGTGGTCCAATTCGTGAAGAAAGTGTACTAGTTGCATATCAGTTAGCGTTAACAGCAATTTGGAAGATATGGCTCAAATAGGGTTAGAAACGGCCGAAATTTAAACATCGATGTTATCAAAATGGAATTTCAGGAAGCGGTAGGCTTGCTAATCTTTCAGACTATGAATTCACAAACTATCAAGATGTATTATTACCACCATTGATTGTCTGGATCATCTCATCCAATAGAAACTCCCTAAGCCATGGGAACTTCTTGTGAGAAAAAAGGACAAGTGGAGTTATGGAGATTACAGATGACTCCTTTCGGACCATTTCACATATGCCATGGGCATCTTTGATATCATCTGGTTCAAACCATGCGAAAAGAACAGGTTCTGTTGCTGACTGAAAAACATCAAAGACTCTTGTCGTGAATTCTTCTTTCATCCAATTCCACACTTGCTGATTCGAAGTCGCATTCTCTTCGATTTGAATTCTAAGAACTAGGTCAAGTCCCTTAGCAAGTGTTGAGTTCCATCTGGTAGTGAAACGGAATGCTCCACTCTCCTGTATCTCTCTGATAATTTTACGCACACGTTTCACAGAAAGCCCAGAGTCCTCTGCAATGTCCTTTATTTTCATCCGGGCATCCTTTCTTAAGGCTCGTAGCACAAGCAGCTGTTGTTTAGTTGCTGTCAATTTTATCCCTTCTGAGATTCGGGATCTTATTATTGAGTGAAGTTCCACATTCTTTACACCATTTAGACCGCGGAAGCGCCTGCCAATCTCTAGCAAATGTTTTGACCTAGTATACTCACCAGTGACAAAGTACGATCTACCTATTGTGGTTACCAGCTCGGATACTTGAATGATTTCTCGATTGGTCCCAATCAGGTTGATTAACTCCTTGACATTCTCTGTTCCATCAGTATGGATGATTCCAATGAATCCAGAAGTACCCACTAAGGCCCGTGACGGTAAGACTACGAACATCAAACCATTTTCGATGAGTGAGGAAACACGCCGTATTACTGCTGTTGTGGAAAGTCCGATTCGACCTGCCAGTTTCTTGTAGGGAATCCGGCAGTCACGACCTAGCTCCTCAAATATACTCCTGTCAGTTGGGTCCAAGGTCAACACCGCGAATCCTAGTGAACTGTAAATGATACACTGGGGTTCAGTTAAAGATTTCTCAACAAATGAACCCAGCTGGTTAACAACTAAGACCTCTCCTTTAGGAGATTCATGTTGTTCTCGAGGATTTCACCCACACTATCAATCATAGTATTCTTCTCCTTTACTAGCTACTCGATGATTCTATTGAGTCATTTAAAGCATAATCAAGTCAAAGGCATCGATAGCAAGGAACACTGCACGAAAGGCATAGATTCTGAATGTGTAAGTTGCTATTCCTTGTTCTGTACCATCTATAACCGACCTTAGAGATGAGAGCGCATTATCTCCAAATGCACTTAGAAGAGAGGGGAGTGATTCCAATGTCACTTGTTCAACCCCATTACCTGCAGCTAACGCAATATCGTTTGCAACCACCACAAGGTCATCGTATACACTATCTGTCCTATCCAATACATCAGTCGAGTTTCCAACTTCTCCAAGTCTCAAGCTCCAATAAGAACTTCGACTTGCAACTGAGCTTGAATAGGAGTGAACCAAATACTCACCAACATCTCCCCTCATCTCAAACGAGAAACGAGATCGACTACATGACACAGACAGCATTTGCCATTGTTGAAGTGAGGTAGATGTTAGTCCACAGAGACGCATTGCGATTGAATCACCATCAAGCATGTCATCAATAACAAAGGTATCCACCAACAGACCAGCGGGTATACCTGAAGCAGATGCTGCATATCGAAGAATTGTTGACGCATTTTCAATACGAGGGATATCAACAGAGTAGATTGATGTTCGCATCAGACCACCAAAACCGATAAGGTCTAGATTTCTTGTCCTAAGCATCAATTCCCGCCATTCCCCTCCAGAGAGCGTCATGTCAAAGAGTACAAGGTATGGCGCGTTGATGGTGTCTATAATTTCAACATTCATTATCTGATTAAGAGCTGCTCCATGGCTCTCGTAGACGTCTTCAATTAGATCCGTCGTTGCAAGAGTTTGTGGGTCTTCACCAGCAAGTTGAGCTCGATCAGCAGTAAGTGTGATGGAATAGCCAATCGCAGTATCATTAAGCGCTACTAACCAAGTTCGCAACCTTGTCCAGGACAATGGATCATTTTCGAGTACATGGAGATCCAAAAGGAAATTGTTGTCGAGAACATCTGATAATAACTGCGGTGTAGGAGTAATGTTTTGGTATGGATAATCAAAATCAGCCAATGGCACGCTTATCTTGATTTGAGGACTATCAATGACCGTTGTTGTAGCAATTGGGTTTTGTCCCATGAGAATGGTTGAAATCGGAAATGCTAGTCCAAGTAGGTTAACGAAGATGAAGTATGCAATCACTTTCTTTCCAGCCGCTCTCAGTTTTCCTTCAGGTCGAAAACGTCCCATAAAGAAGAGTGCCACAGCTGCAATGATATTGAATGCAAGGCATATGATGAAACCCCGAACAAGAAGTGAAAGCATCCCAAAGAACACGGTACATATCATTAGAAATACAAAGTTCCAAGCTGCAGTTCGACCGAGATAGTAAGCTCGAATCATGATTGGCAGAATAATCATCATTGGCAAGATGTAGAAAGCAAGTGGCAGTGAGTCCACAAAGTTCACACCATTCAGTGTCATCCCAAATGTAACAGATATGAGTGCATAGAGTATCAAGACCATATTGACGGTCAATACTACCGTGATAAAGCGATGGAGAAAAATATCGTACTTTGGAAGCGATTTCACTCGCCTTCGAACGCTTCTGCGAGCCTCAAGAAGTTGACTCATTTTTTCTCCCTCTGGTTTCAAACTAGAATGCTGATAAGGTTGATGGGCTCAACCTTTAAGATGATGTAACATTGGCTCGAACTGTGAGTGATTGTCAAGTATGTATGACGTCGTTGTGATTGGAGCAGGTCCAGGTGGTGCCACGGTATCTCGATATCTAGCGAAGCTAGGCCTTGACGTTTGTATGATTGACAAAGACACATTCCCTCGAAACAAACCATGTGGGGGCGGATTCTCTCGGACAATCCTAGACGAGTTTGCATATCTGAAACCAAGAGCTCATGAATTCATGAAGGGAATAGCCAAAGTTGGCGTGCTTCATTCTCCGAATAGACGGATAGTGCTAGAAGGCAGTGTCGATATGGCTGTTGCTCTCCGTACTGATTTTGACAATGTCTTGTTCGAGGAGGCTATATCAGCAGGAGTATTGCCACTAGCAGGCATAAGAGCAAAGAGAGTAATCATCAAGGATGACGGAGTCACCGTTGAGCTTGCAGGTGGTAAATCAGTTCAAGGGAAAGTTGTGATTGGTGCAGATGGCGTTACCAGCATGGTAGCTCGAGAAACCCAACTTAATCGACGCTGGCCAAGTTCGAGCATAACAGCCTGCCGAGTTTGCGAAGTTCCAACTTCAACACAGGATATTCTTGATCGTTACACTGAGGACTTGAAGTATCACTTCTTCACAAACCTCGGAGGTCTACCTGGATATGGATGGATCTTCCCAAAACATGAGACCATCAATATTGGTCTAGGACTCGTGGGGACCCATGCTTCAGGATTACCGAGGATGTTTGATGCTTTTGTGCGATTTCTCAAAAAGAAAGACCTACTACCTGAGAAATCGGACCTATCAACAGCCAAAGGGGCTTTAGTCCCTACTGCGGGACCAATCAAACAGACAGTAGCTGACCGTTGTGTCTTACTTGGAGATTCTGCAGGTCATGTCAGTCCACTCACAGGTGGTGGGATCTCTTATGCGATGAGAGCTGCTCGCTATGCGGCTCATGTTATTGCAAGCGCAATAGAGAATGACACTCTCGATTCTGCCACATTAAGCAAGTATCAAAATCTTTGGCAATCAGATTTTGGGAATGATTTTCGAAACCAATTACTCGCCCAGAAGATCTTCACAAGTCCATTCACTGATCTCCTCTTTCATATTGGGAGTAAAGACACGAAGATACAAGAGATCGTATCTGAGTCAATGGCGGAATCTTCTGATGGTAATATAGATGTCAAACAACTTGTTTCACGAACCTTGAAGGTTTGTTTTCGTGAAGCATTTAGACTCTGAATTCATTTAATCTGAAGGATGTAAAATATCGGTCTGAAGGTTCTCTATCAGAGAATGAACTTCTGGACGTCCAAGTAGCTTCCTGCGAGTTTCGCTCATATTGTTAATCACACAAGCGACGCCAACAACCTGGGCTTTCAATTTCTCAAGAACCTTTGATACAGCAAGGACTGATGTTCCTTGGATCAACCAGTCGTCGACGATTGCCACTCGATCGCCAGGATCAATTGATTCAGAAACAAGAGCAAGACGTCGATCGGCAAACTTACTGGAGGGGAGATATTCAACGGGTCGTTCATAATCATCGGGCAGGTATGCGATAGATCGAGCGGGAACAATACCACATCCGAGATAGTAAGCTATTGCACTTCCTAGAGCCAGACCTCTCTGTTCAATCCCTATTACCTTGTTTGGTTGAACCTCAACCAGTGGCTTCGCAAGAGTAACAACAGCCTCATGAAAGACATTGGGGTGTTCTAAAAGCCTGCTAATGTCACAAACTGCCATTCCGGGCTCTGGCCAATCTTTGATTACATCAACATATTGTGTGAAATCGATATCCACCATTGTTTCAACCTGACGGGGGCTATCAGACATTTTATTTTATTCTTTCTGTTTCACTCATTATATTGAAGAATTATGCCTGTGTTGGTACTTGCACACGAAACAGTTAAGATACTAAAACAGGGAATGATTGATGCTCAGCGAGGAGGCATAGAGCGGCAATGATAATCCCAGGTACAACCATCTCACTTACACTTACACCAACATCAGTTGAGGTGCGTGACAAGGGGATGGTCAAAAAGAAAATTCCTCTCAAAGAGAGATCCTTTGATGATGTCACTCTAGAGTTGAAAAAGTATCTACGTTATCTTGGAAAGAGGTTAGCTCCAGGGGTTCTCGAAGAGGTGTTGGACCGTATTGGTCTACCTAGAGCAAGAAGAGTGTTGAAAGAGGAAGTTTTAGAAACACCAAAGGAACCAAAACCGACACCAGTCGTTGAAGAACCAACTCCCAAAGTTGAGCCTGAAATATCTGACAAGAAGAAGAGAGGCTTCCTTAGGAGAAAACCCGAGCAAGCAGCGACCTTTGTAGAGAGTCCAGGGGTCAGTGCTGATGAGAAAGGGGATATCAGCGTCGAGGATTTCGATGACATTGCAGATGCTCTTCATGCTGTTGAATCCTTGAGTGATTCGTTCATGGCTGGCGCACCAAAGGAGAAACCAGTAGAGAAGAAGAAGAAGGCGGAGATAAGTATCAATCTCTCAGGAAATGAAGAAATAGTTGCCTCTGGAAAATCTTATGCTCGAGTGGGCGAAACCAAGCCACCTGAGGAAGAGGTTCAAGAAGTGGATGAAGATCTTGAAGCTGAAGAAATCGAACTTGTCGCCGAAACAGTTGATGAAGAGGTTCAACCTGAAGAAGAACCAGAGCCTCAAGTGACACCAGCCCATCAGATAAAACCCATTGTGGAATGTAAGGCTTTGTTGTTAGGCGAGGATGGAGTTGGGAAGGAGAGCCTTAAGGCAAAGGCGAATGTTGTGCCGATAACGCTGGAGGACGAGTCAGTGTCAGAGCATATTTTTGGTCGCGTTGTTGAAGCGAAAAATCATCGTGTCGACCTCAGAGTATGGTCTTTTGATCTTGCAGTAGGAGCGAAGATACAGAGAAAGGAGTTCTATAAAGGCTCTCAAGTTTTGATGATTGTCTACTCTGCATCAGACAGATGGAGCTTTGAGAGTATTGACTTCTGGCTAAGAGAGGCGACCCTTTCAACAGATGAGATGCCGCCAATTGTAATAGTAGCCAACAAAATTGACCTTCGCACTGAAACTGGTGAAGACTCTGGAGATGAACCAGTTGGATATGATGAAGGATTCAAATTTGCTGAGGAACTAGCTCAAAGATATGGAACAGTCAATGTCCTTCATCCTGTAGCATTCATCGAAACATCTTGTGTGACTGGCGACAGTGTTGAAGAAGTCTTCAATACAGCGGCGCAGTTGTTTGAAAACACGATATAGCACGAGCTAACTTAAGTGATAGACCGAATCAAGATTACTCAGATAATTCATATAGTCGACAACCAAATGAAGATATGATTTTAATCTGGAACTATGAAGTCCTGAATACTGCAAGTGGTGGTTACATCGACAGAGCACTGTGAAAGCTGTGGCAAAGAAGTGGACCCAATAGAACCAGCTAAAACTCTTGAAGACAATTTTGCCAACGAAACCAGAAAGAACCTATCTATTTGCACAGATTGCTTCAAGAAGAGATTCAAAGTTACATCCAAGAAGAGAAGTAATTATGGTGGGACCATCTACGAGCTTGTGGAGAAACAGAAACCAAGGTTTGGTTTCGGAAGTAGTTCCTTTAGTTGTTTGAAGTGTGATTGGGTTGCATGGACTGATGTGGGTTTGGCAGTTCATATGCGAAAGAAACATGCTGACTGATATCACTGATTAACTGCAAACTGACTACTTTCTCGGATTATTTCGTGACCAGTGATTTTCAATCCTTCAACTCTACGTGCAGCACTTTCGAGCATGCCCATTCGGTATGTTGCTGTGCGGGGACCAATCGCGTGAAGCCACTCAAGACTTGCCATGTCTAGTTTTTCATTAACAGCAAAGTAGACTTTGAGATCTTCTCCGATAGCTCGAGACCGTTCGAACATTGCTGCTGTTAGGCCTAAACTTGGCGCTGCAAAACCAAACAATACCCAGATGAATATCAGTTGGTCAGTTCCAAAGTACTCATAGAAGAATAGAAACCCGGTGAAGACTGGTTGCACCAAGGCGAGTATGATCAGAATCAAAGACAGGTGTTGGGTGATGTCATCACTTCCTAGTCCAGCAATTCCAATCACGTCTTGATCTGGAGGAAAGAGATAGACTAGGACGCCTCCAGAGGTTATACCAACAATGAATGATGAGAATGCAATGAAAAATGCATAACCTAAAGCATCTTGAGCCCAGACAGAATTGAAGCTGATGAAGGATTGGATAACAAGTGAGAGGACCATGACGATAGCGCCTACGATGAATCCTTGCCAACTGAAGAATTCGTACTTGCGCTCCATTATCTCGTCAGACAATGTCAATTACACCTCTTACTATTCTATGAGTAAATAAGTCATAAGCTGACTTAAAGTTTCTCATTCTATACTAAGACAGTTCATCAGTTAGGCTAATTACTGGTTGTATGTGCGCATGTTATGCTAGTTGGCGGATGATAGTACAATTCTTCGTACTTCGAAGGAGTGATTTATTAGCCTTCATACTCAGCACATCCATAGCACGAGAGAGAAGGCCTCGGAGTGGGTAGTATTGAATAACGATGTAATTGTGGACCTCAAGGAAGTGTCACGGGTCTATGAGATGGGTGAGATAGAAGTTCACGCCTTGAGAGGAGTATCCCTTCAGATCAAGAGAGGTAGTGCCATTGGTATCATGGGTCCATCGGGATCCGGAAAGACCACTCTTTTGAACCTGATAGGTGCACTCGACCGACCGACTCATGGGAGCGTAATGCTCGATGGAGTAGAAATCACCAATATGGGTGAGGGTGAGCTTACGAAAGTTCGACGAAACAAGATCAGCTACGTGTTTCAATTTTTCAATTTGCTGCCCGTTCTAACAGCCTATGAGAACGTGGAACTCCCATTGCTCATTGGAGGCGTGGAGGAAGATGCCAGAAAGGAACGTGTCGACCATCTGTTATCACTTGTTGGTCTAACAGAGAGGGCTGAACACCGACCTGATGAATTGTCAGGAGGAGAACAGCAACGCGTTGCCATCGCCAGAGCACTGGCCAAACCTCCAGGTACAACAAGTTCCGTCATAGTCCTTGCTGACGAGCCCACCGGGGATCTGGACTATAACACCGGGAAAGAGATTCTGGATGTACTTGTGTCCTTGACTAAGGGTGAGGGAGGAACGCTGATCACTGTGACTCATGATCCAGAGGTTGGCGATAAGATGGACCATGTATACAAGATGCGTGATGGACTGATAGAGAATCCATGAGGGAGGTAAAGGGATTTGGCCGCTGCACCTACGGGTTATGAGGCATTTCACAGCATGAGACGCAAAGGAGTGACTCTACTTTGTTTCCTTCTAGCATCAGCAATGGCAATGGGCATCACCGTGTATGTTGATTCTTACTCTGTGCATCAGTGGGATAATAATCTGAGAGAAGCTGGAGAGATTGCTATATTTGCCGAGGGTGAAGGCATCATAGATTATGCTAATTCCATCCGGAACATTGATGGTGTGGAGAAAGCTGCTGCACTTCAACGAAGTTATGGGAATCTGTTATTTTGGGTCAATGATACATGGGGAGAGTATTACGATCAAATTAATGGAGATATAATCGCACCGGATCAGGAGTTCATGGACACCTTCCCAGGATACATTACTCTTGTTGATGGTGAGTTCCCAGATACAAACAGCTCACAGATTGCGATTATCGACTTTCTCGTTGAGTTTTATGATTTTAAAATAGGAGATGTTCTCAATTTCTCCACGGACTGGGACGGCCCATTCGAAGAAGTGGAAGTTATTGGGATTTACCATCAGGGTGGAGATGAGTCATTTGCTGAATACTATTGGGCTTTCGAGAGTATTGCGATTGTGGTTCCCGATGTTATGGATTATATTGATTACAAGTTCTACATTGACATAGATAGAACAAGAATTACACCATTCGACGCAGCAGGCTCTCTTGCATTTGTCACAGGGATTGACCAAGCAATAAGAGCACTTGACCCCTACTATGATCCCACGCAACCATGGTCATCTAGATTCTGGGTATCGAATCGTGTTGCAGATGCCATCAGCAATTACATGTATTGGGTTTCGGGTGCAAGAATGAGTCAGCTATTCAGATCTTCTGGAATCATCATTCTCATCGTGCTAGTCACGTTCTTGGCAATTCGACATAATGTGAATGAGAGAAGATTCGAAAACACAATGCTGTTTTCAAGGGGTGCATCTTCAGGAGACCTGGATAAGATTGCAAATCGAGAGGTCATCATCCTGTCTATTGTTTCATGTATCCTAGGAATAGTAGTAGGGATTGGTGTAAGTCGAGTAGCCATATCAGCTACTGGGTACTTCAGTTTCGATTTCACCTTGATGTTTTCAGAACCGCTTCTAGTCTCTCTTGATTCACTGATAATTTCCGTTGTAGCAGGAATTGCTCTACCTTTGTGTACACTTGGAGGATACCGTATTGTCTACTCAACCAAGCGATCTGTTGATGATAATACAGGCAAGATTGCAAAAGTAGTAAGAGGTTTGAATTTCATAAGATGGGATTTGATCGTTGTCTTGGTTTCAGGACTCCTTCTTCTAACATTGTTAACCGGTGGAGCTGCAATTGCCAATGATCCAATCCTCAGTCTTATCTTGCCAATAATGCCACTCCCTCTCTTCCTAGGAGTGGCAAGTCTGTCAATCAAGATGCTCCGACGAGGTGCGAACATCATCTCTAGATATATGGTGAGAGTAGTAGGACCAATCTCAGCATCCATTGGCATTCGTAGGATTGGAAAGGGAGCATCATCGGGAGGCGCAGCAGCCATGGTGTTAGTCCTGGCCATCTGTCTTTCATGGAACAGTGCAATCATCGATGCATCTTTGCCTGTGACTAACGAATACCAATCCAGACTCAGTGTCGGTTCAGACCTATCGTTTGCACTTGACGAATCAGAATTCCTTCTTTGGGATGACTTCTTCACTAATGTCACAAATCATGATCAAGTAGTGTCTGGAACAATAGTGTCAGAGATTGATTTGTACCTTACAAGTGGTTATGAAGGACGCAACACCTTCCTTGCGGTTAATCCAATGGATTATGTAGAAATTGGCTACCATTACATGGGAAATCGGCTGAATGAGTCAGAAATGGCGGATATGTTAGAGTCTCTTGCGTCTGTTCCGGATGGTGCTATCGTATCCTCAGACATCGCGAATGATTACAACCTTGAGGTGGGGGGTCTACTACGCGCGACACAAATGGACGAAGGAGCCATTCCTATTTCGTTCAGAATTCTCGGAATTGTCACCTCAATTGCAGAGATGCCTCAAAGAGATGACGTGTTCTACTATGATATGATGCCGCCCTCGCCGTATCCATATTATCCCGGATTCTACCATATTGTGGGGCAGCAGAGAGTCTTAGTTAATCGTGATTTTCTCAGCAATCATATTGACATTGTTAATGAAACCAATTCCTTCCTTTGCGTTCAGACTGCAGAAGGGGCAAATGGCACACTGATAGGGAATGAGCTTCTTGAACAAGGGGGACTGCAGGTTCTCTATGATGGTATATGGGATTCGGTCACTACACGGACTGATGAATACTTAGGACAAGTAGCATACCACATGGACAGATCAGTTGATACAATGCTAACGGTCCTTACTGTTGGTACCATAATGGGAGCTTTTGCAGTGTATGCTTTGGAGGGTGTACGAGCTCGAAGAAGGGAAATTGCACTACTCCGTTCAAATGGCGCAGATGTAGGTATGATCATAAAGGCTCAAGGAGCAGAAATGCTTGTACTGATGTTGTTTAGCCTTGTGCTTCTTTTTGGTTACGCGCCATTGTATCTAACCACATCAGTAAACTCAGCTTCGAGTGGCATAGCATCATGGTTCACAATATATCCTGTGTCTATATTCCCAATGATTCCATGGATTACTATTATGTCGGTTCTAGCATTTTTTGTCGCTTCAGTAGTTATCTTCATCGGAATTGTGGCTGTAGTGGGGTCACGGATCAATCTTGCAGCAACATTGAACGCCACTTGGGCAGAAGCCGCACCATATGGAGGTGACGTGTAAGTGTTCCTGTTCGCACGTCTATCAGCAAGAGGTCCAGAAGTACTCACAACACTCCTGATATTCTCATTATCGAGTGGAGTGCTTGGAGGTATTTTGTTCTATATGGATTCAACCGCACCTACCGTTCTCAATGATATGACCGCCGATGTACCAATTGATATGGAGGTTTCTTTCAATTATCCATTCTATGCGCAGAATACAACTTCAATGGAGGATATCATAGACATAGTGGAGTCGCAAGAAAATGTGGTCACTACAGAATCCCTCACATTCGTAAATATCTATGATTGGTATGTTGAGGACTATCGATACAGTAGAAAGGGTTTCTTAGGAATCAATAAGGCTGCTTTCGAGAGTTTTCCAGAAACCATTGAGTTGGATAGCGGCAGCTTCTCATATGATAATGATTCATGTCTAGTGGAAAAGAGTCTGTTTCTAACGGAAGGCTTAGAGATAGGCAGTAACTATACACTCTCAATTACAGTTGAAGAATATATTAATGAAACATGGTCAGAAGTTCCCATTGAGAGAAACTTCACAGTTGTGGGCACTTTCATTTCGAATATCTACATGTTTGAACCCTTCTGGAATGAGCCTGAAATAACATATCTCCAAGTAATCACTACGGCTGAAACGCTTGAATCAATGTTTGGCTTTTTGCCGCATGACGAATGGTATGGAATTCAAAACAGAATCTGGGTCAAGTTCGACAGAGCAGGGATTGTCCAGAATGATGCTCAGACAATGATCGAAACTCTTGATAATGTCAAGAAGCAAATCGAACAGGAAACCCTCCCCTATGGTGTCATTGGTTATGATTCCTTCAAACTCCAGGAGGCAGTCTATGAATTTGCAATCTGGTCTTTGAGTGTACGGTCAGTGGCTATCGCATTCTCAATACCCTCAATCATCATGGGGATAATGCTAATTCAGTATAACTCCAAACTCCTGTCTGATGAACAACGTAGGGATGTTGGAACCATCAAGACGAGAGGTTCATCAGGAATTCAGGCATTTTCCTGGGTGTTGAGCAGTGCGATTACTACTGGTATCATTGGAAGTATTGGAGCTGTTCTCACAGGAGTATTGGGTGCGGTTGTCTCAGGCTCCGTTAGGGAGTTACTTGTATTTAGTCTTGATCAACTCTCTGGGTTCACGTTGCTCCTGCAACCAACAGCGATAATCATAGTTTTCTCCTTTTCATTCATAGTAGGTTTGATTGTGGCTTTGCCTGCTGCTGTGAAAGCTCTGCTCATGACACCAACAGAGGCACACAGCGTCTTAGAAGGTGAAATTCTCACTGAGTCAGAGAAAATGGGTAGCCCAGCAATCGATATGGTTGTGCTGGGAATATTTGGGTATCTCCTATTGCTGTTGATGTTCATGCTATCATTCGGTGGTCTTGCAGCAATGGCATCATCATTTTTTGCAGTTACGATAATTCCTGTGATGGCTATCTTTCTGTATTCCTTTACACGACTTCTATCCAGAGGAACTGCATCAATAAAATCCAGAGTTCTTTCAAGAATTCGAAGACCATCGTTGGTTGTTGGCACTCGCCTCATTTCAAGGACTGCAAGATTGTTCAAGAAATCTGAAGCATTAGGAACTATGTTTATTGCGATGGTCTTCAC
>MEHG01000018.1 GCA_001940705.1 Candidatus Thorarchaeota archaeon AB_25 | reverse complement strand
ATCGCTAAGGCATTGAATGAGCAAGCGAGTAGTCATCGGCTCGATGTAGAGAGCTTACTTGACTACAAGGGAATTCTCATTGGTTTTGACTACCAAGCAAATGCCCAAGTGTACATTGTGTTTACAATGAAGCTTGGCGTGATAGTATGGTACAGACATGACTCCTACGCGGGAAAACTCTGTCCTGAATGTCCAAAGGAAGCAGAGTGCAGGGAGACACTTGACACAATCATGGGTGAGTACAATATTACTCTCCGTCCCGATGAGGAACAACTCCCAATGACTCAGCAGTCGATTGCGATTTTCAACAAGCTCGCGGCAAAGGAGATCCCGCGTTACAAACGAAAGGAGTCGTGATAATAATTGGTAGTAGCAAACGGACTACAAGGAGTTTTGGAATCCCCACGGGACATATCCTTTGGGAAAACATTCAAGCCTGCAAGTGCACTGAGGAACAAGTGGTGGTTCATAACCATCTCCTTTGCAGTGTTGACATGGGCATTGGTAATCTTTGCACTTTGGGGTACTGCGTGGTTGATTGGGTTCTTTGAAAGTTGGACCGCATATGAGAGGCTGGCAATCCTTGAATGGTTGCCAACGATAAGCCTGTGGACCTGGATTGTTCACATAATCTGGCTAATCCCTGCATTGATAGGAATAGTCGTCTACGTGAGGTCTATTGAGTACGCGGTCATATCTGAATCTGGTACTGCAATGCCTGAGATCTATGTCAAGAAAGGCATCATCAACATCACTCGAAAGCATGTCCCCTTCAGGACAATAACTAACATATCAAGCAGAGCTGGTTTGATTGATAGGATGTTCAAGATTGGAACTGTAGAGATTCAGACTGCAGGATATTCTGGTGGCCCAATGGGTAAAGGCGGCCCGGAAGAGGTCATTGAGGGTTTAAAGTTCTATCAAGAACTTGCACAGTATATCCTTCGAGAGCTGAGACGGTTTAGAGACCCCTACACAACAGGAACTGAAATGGTGTTCCCGAGGGATGAACCAGTTCAGAGAAGTGACAACACTCTCGATGACGAGATTCTGCTTGCACTTCGAGACATCAAGGAGATTCTCAGGACAAAGCTATAGTGGAGGAAAAATGAGAATGAAGTGTGAAGACATAAGTTTCGGAAAACGAGGGGGGCATCAACTATGGTGAGTGCAGCTCGACTGGCGGGCAAAATAGTCATCTTAGTCATAGCCATCATTCTCTTCCTCCTACTACTCGTTAACTATATGGGGTTGATATGAAGTGTCAGAAAGAAAGAAGAACATTGGTACAATACTTCTGTCATTTGGAAGCCTGTTTATTCTCATTGAGATATTTGGGCTGCTGACGGGGATTTTTCTTGGACCGGCGCCACTCTATTTCTTGGGCGGCGTTATTGAAGGAGTGGGTGTGGTCTTCTTCCTGAGCGGGTTCTTGATTAGAGAGGACTACGTAAAGACCAGGGAGATGATGTGAGTGAACAGTGACAGTAGAAGCGTTTTGATTAAACCTCCAATGGAAGATGTGACCGCTGGTCGTGTATTCAAACCAGACAGGAGGTTCTACTACAAAGAGGGATTTGGAGCAATCTGTGTCTGGATTTTCCTCTGGCTTTGTACTATAGGTGTCCTTGTACTTGGAGCATGGATTGGAGCTTCAGACTCAGGGGTCAGCAATTGGGTTCCAATTTTCTGGGTCATCTTCTATGACTGGCTACCTACTGTCAACTTCTGGTACTTGGTTTCGTCAGTGTTCTGGTTCCTTCCGATTTTAATTGGAATCCCTCTGTATATCCAAGCCTTCGAGTACAGCGTCATCTCTAAAGCTGGGACAACAATGCCTGAGATATACGTCAAGAAGGGATTGGTCAATGTGACCAAGAAGCACGTACCATTCAGGACAATAACAAACATCTCAAGTAGAGCGGGTCCAATCGACCGATTGTTTGGGATTGGAACTGTTGAGATCCAGACAGCTGGATATTCTGGTGGTGCTGGAGGGCAGGCAGGTCCCGAAGAAAAGCTCGAGGGAATAGTATTCTATGAGGAAGTGAGGGACTTTGTCCTTCAAGAACTCAGAAGGTTTAGAGACCCCTATGTCACAGGCACCGAGGTTGTACATCCAGTTGACGAACCAGTCCCACGATTGAGAGACAGTCTTGACGACGAGATACTCATAACGCTCCGTGAGATTAGGAATGTGTTAGAAAAGATTGACAAGAAATTCGAGAATAAGAGATGAAATAGACATGTCAGGTCGAGGTAAAGTAATCAAACCCCCAATGGAGGAAATTGCCAGAGGCAAGGTCTTCAAACCTTCAAAG
This sequence comes from Candidatus Thorarchaeota archaeon AB_25, assembly GCA_001940705.1. GTDB lineage: Archaea > Asgardarchaeota > Thorarchaeia > Thorarchaeales > Thorarchaeaceae > SMTZ1-45. The sequence continues at coordinate 24,587 of MEHG01000018.1, read as the reverse complement.
TACTTCCGTAACAAGAACTGGTTCGTAGGCATCTTTAGCGCAATCATACTATGGGTGATTGTGATTGGTTCAATGTTTCTCGTCTTCTGGCTTGTAGAACTAGTCAGTGGATACTCAGGATATATAGCATTAATTTGGGTCCCGCTCAACTTCTGGTATTGGGTTATCACACTCAGCCTCCTGATACCATACCTGATTGTGTATCCCATCTACATTCGAAGCTTCGAATATTCAGTAGTCGCTAAATCTGGAAAAACAATGCCTGAGATTTACACAAAAAAAGGACTCATCAATATAACAAGGAAACATGTGCCCTTCAGAACTATTACGAACATACAGAGCGTGGCCGGACCTTTCGATCGATTGTTCGGGATTGGCTCAATTGAGGTTGAAACTGCGGGTGGGTCTGGGAGTTCCTTTCAGTCATCAGAGGAGAAACTTGAGGGATTGACCTTCTACGAGGAACTACGCGACTTCATTCTCATGGAACTCAGGAAGTTCAAAGACCCTTATGTGACAGGCACTGAAGTCGTACATCCCGAAGAGGAACTAGTACAAAGAGTAGAAGACAGTCTGGAGGACGAAATCCTCTTAGTCCTACGAGAGATTCGTGATTTATTGAGAAAAGAAAGAGAGTGAGGAATACACTAAATGGCTCAACAAGAGGGGCGGGTCATAAAACCGCCCATGGAACAGGTGGTCAGTGGGAGAGTGTTCCATCCAGATAACGCCTTTCTCTACAAGAAGTGGCTTCGTGTGTTCATTATCGTGGTTCTTATCTGGATCGGCATCTTCGTTTTCTATGCACTCTCAAACGATCCAGTGTTTGCAGCGGATATATTAGAGATAGCCATATGGTTTGAAGTCTTCTACATTCTTGGTTGGGAAACCTTCAATCTGTACTATTGGGTCATATCAATTAGCGTCTTTATACTTTGGATGATTTACACATACATCTACGTCAAGCGTATAGATTATTCATTGGCCAGTTGGGAGGGTGATGTGAGTCCCGAGATTTACGTCAGGAAGGGAATTATCCAGATTGCACAGAGGCACGTTCCATTTCGTACAATTACCTACGTTAAGACAAGACGAGGCGTCTTCGACAGACTCTTTGGAATTGGGACAATTCAGATTGAAACCGCAGCCAAGTCTACAACAGCACAAGGTGGAGGCAGTGTGATTGCGCTAATCCTTGAGAAGCTCATGAGAGGAGGGGCAGGAGCTGAGAATATTGAGGGTGTAAAGTTTCACGAGGAACTTCGAGACTTCATCTTGCGCGAGCTTCGAGGATTCAGTCGTGTTTCACTACCGATTGAAACGAGTGAAAAAACAAGACGGAGAAAGAGGATATTCAATCGTGATACATTGGAAGCGTTTCGTGAGGTCAGAGATGCTCTAGTTCAGCAACAGGAGAGATGATAGATATGGAAATGAGAACTGTACTTGGTTTGCTCCTCGGAGTGATGTTATTCATTATGGCTCTAGTCTTCTACATCATATTCTCTATGCAAGTATAGACAAAACTAGAGATCCAGTTTGAGAACCTCCTACGACCAGATGTGAGCCACCGAAAGTCCCAAAACTATTATACAGCCTATTTGAAAAATTCCAGCCCTGAAAGGTGAATATCATGCCGCAACTCCCTGATATGCATCCTATCAATATTGGAATGTTATTGACAAGGAATTCGCAGTGTCACCCTAATCATCTTGGAATTATCTTCGAGGAGAAGCGGCTAACATTTCAGGATTTTAATCGGAATGTCAATCGGATAGCTAATGCGTTGCGTGATTTGGGGATTGAAAAGGGGGATAAGATTGCCATTGTGTTACCGAATTGTTTGGAGTTGCTTGAACTCTACTGGGGAATAGCGAAACTTGGTGCAGTAGCAGTGCCTCTGAGTACGCTGCTCATGAGCCGCGGGCTCAAATCGCTCATCACTGATTCGGATGCAAAAATGGTTGTGACGAATTCCCAGTTTATGAGTATTATTGAAGAGATTAAACCTGAATTGGCGAATGTTGTATCAAAGGGGTATATTCTCATAGATAATCCCTCGATCTCGAGTTACCAAGATTATCACGCACTCAAGGCAGAAGCCAGTGATAATGAGCTTGAAGACGTTGAAGTAGATGAAAATGACCCCTACAATATCATCTATAGTAGTGGAACCACAGGGCTGCCTAAGGGTATCGTGCTCTCGCATTATGTCCGGGCTTACTATGCTACGTTGTTTGCTTCGAGCTTTCGAATGACGCCTGAAAGCGTCGTCATTCATAGTGGTTCCCTTGTGTTTAATGGGTCTTTCGTGACTTTGATGCCGGCCATGCTTGTTGGAGCGACCTATATTTTGCATAGCAGGTTTGATGCCCAAGAATTCATCGAAACAGTCCAACGTGAAAAAGTTACTCATGTGATTATGGTTCCATCGCAGCTGATTGCGATTCTGAATGCTCCGAATTTTTCCGTTGAAGCCTTGGAATCATTAGAAATGATCTGCTCCGTTGGTGCCCCCTTGCATATGGACGTCAAAGAGAGACTCAACCAACTTCTACCTAATCGGTTCTATGAACTGTATGGTTTAACTGAAGGCTTCATCACGATTCTGGACAGAACGCATTATGCCAGCAAACCACAATCCGTAGGAGTTCCGCCACCATTTTACCAAATACGAATTGTGAATGACTCGGGCGAAGATGTCCCTGTTGGCGAGATTGGGGAAATCGTTGGACGTGGACCTACATTGATGACAGAATATTATAAACGTCCAGACTTGACCGCACAGGCCATCAAAGATGGGTGGCTCTATTCTGGCGATTTAGGATATGTAGATGATAATGACTTTCTCTATTTGGTGGATCGCAAAAAGGATATGATTATTTCTGGGGGCGTCAATGTCTATCCGAAGGATATCGAAGAAGTTGTTTCCCAGCATCCTGCGGTGGGAGAGGTAGCAGTATTTGGGATTCCAGACACAAAATGGGGTGAATCCTCTGTTGCAGCTGTGTCACTGAAGCAACCTAATATGGTCACGGCAGAGGAGCTTTTGAAGTGGGTAAATGAACGAGTGGGGGCCAAGTTTCAACGAGTTCACCAAGTGTTCATTCTTGATGAGTTTCCCCGCGGCATATCAGGCAAGATACTCAAGCGAGTGTTACGCGACGAGTATATAGATAGCAGTCAATGATTAGAGATCTAGATTTAGAACCTCTAGAAGCCGGCCGATACTCAGAAGACTCTCGTGAGCAGCCTCTCGAGGTCTTACTTCGAATACATAGTGAGGTTTGTTTGGAAGCCCACCCAGAAAACGTAGATATCGTTCGAAGTCAACAACTCCTTCTCCTACTACCTGATGTGAGCCAAGTGTTGGATCTATATCGTGAATATGGACAACCTCAATGACGCCCTTATGTTCCTGGATGAAGTTCCAGTCCTCTTCTATGATTTTGAATCCGGGACCATAGAGCTTAGGAATATCCAGACAAAGTTTGAGTCCAGTGGGGAGAAGCTGTTTTACCACATCGCGGATTAAGGGAGTCCATCCGGTGTTTTCTAGTACTATCTTGACGTGGGGAAAAGCATGTTCAATAAGTTCAGTCAGATTCTCACGGAAAGTCTGAGCATAGGTGTCACGATGGATTACACTGAAATTACCTAGTTTACCTCGTGCTTGTTTGAACTTGGGGGGAGCTCCTGTATGAACCACTACATTGGTCGGTCCTGTGCTAATCTCTCGAGCAAGATTGATAGTCTGCTTGAAATACTGCATAATTCCAGCCCTTATTGGAGGGTAGGTCGAAAATAGACTGACGTTGTCACCAGCTGCATGAAAGCCCCATCCAATAGATAGGTCGCGCGACAGTTCTCGTAGCTTGGTGCGTTCTTCTGAAGATATTCTCTCAGGTGAGAAAGCTGGAACACCAATGTCTGGAACTATACTCGTCCAGTCATTCTCAGCTGCATACTTGACTGCATCTGTCAACGAGTCATCATAGATCACGTGATAGGCGCGACTGTTTGGGAATCGCATAGAACTTGTTTGCGGATGATGACTTATGAGGTTGACGAGATGGCAGTTCAGAGTTTTCCAAAGGGCTTTCGTTTCAAAAAGCGTCCGTGACCCACCTCACCAACGAATTTCCCATCTTCAGCAACAACCTTCCCCCTCGAGATGGTGGTAGCTGGATATCCTACAAGTTTCCATCCCTCAAATGGACTCCAGTCGCAGTTTGTCTGAAGATTCTCAGCTTTGATTGTCACCTTCTTTTCTGGGTCAAAGACAACCAGGTCTGCATCACTCCCGATGGCTATTGTCCCCTTCTCCGGATACATACCGAAGAGCTTCGCAGGATTCGTACTGACGAGGGACACTAGATGGTTCACAGTGAACCCACGTTTTCCAACTCCCTCCGTATACATCAGTGGTACCATGGTCTCGACACCAGGCATTCCGAATGGAATCTTCCTGAAGTCCCCATTCCAAGCGGCCTTCTGTTTTGTGTCAAATGTACAAGTGTCAGTCGCAATAATCTGTACATCTCCATTCGCGAGCCCCTCCCAAAGACGCTCACTGTCATGCGGTTTCTTAACCTGGGGACAGGTGGCATAGAGATGTCCGTTTTCACCCTTGAATACCTCATCATCTAGAAGCAGGTATTGGGGACAGGTCTCGGCATAGACATTCACGCCTTTCTGCCTTGCAGTATGGACAGCATCTGCACCTTCGCCTGTTGACATGTGTACAATGTATAGTTGTCCACCAGTGACCTCAGCCCATTTGATTGCCCTGATGATTGCCTCTTCTTCAGTAAAGCATGGTCTGGAGAGGGTATGACCATAAGCACCCCACTTCTCCTTCTCTTGTGCATATCTTTCGATTAACAGTTCCAATACATCGACACTCTCTGCATGGACACCAATATGACCACCGAGCTTGGCAGTTTCTTCTAGAGCGCTGAAGAGCATGCCATCATCAGCCATCCATCCTTCATTTTTGTAAATCATGAACATCTTGAAGGTTGGAATCCCATAGTCAATGATTTTCTTGATTTCTGTTTGTGTCTGAGTGTTCCAGTCTGTTATGGCTGCGTGTAGACCATAGTCAATGCACACGTTTGGATCAGCCTCAGCTCTCCGTGCCTCAACAGCCTCCATTATTGGGTGGCCTTTTGTCTGAATGGCAAAATCAAGCACAGTGGTCACTCCTCCACATGCTGCAGCCTTCGTTCCATTCTCAAAATCATCAGCTGATATTGTTCCTGAGAATGGGAGTTGAAGATGAACATGTACATCGATACCTCCAGGAAAGACATACTTTCCCTTTGCATCAATTACCTGAGTACCCGACCCTGGACTAAGGTCTAATCCAAGTGTTGTGATTTTTCCATCCTTGACTCCAACATCAGCTTTGTAGGTGTCAGCTGCTGTCACGACACTACCGTTCTTGATAATGAGATCTAACTCGGACATAGGAAGTCCTCCGTAAACTAGTGCAAAACTCACCATAAATCGCTTTGGGCGCTTTGGGAAATGCTAATTAGCCGAGGCAATAACAGTTCAGTCTCTCAGGTTTATGGAGTGATGGCTTTGAGAAATGTGCGCATAGGTCTGGTACAGGCTACTTGGGAAGGCGATGTTTCAGACGAGGTAGCTATAGAGGAAAACATCGAGAAGATGATTCGAAAGCATGAGGGGTTTGCAACTATTGCAAAACAGCAGGAAGTTCAAATTCTCTGTTTCCAGGAGCTGTTCTATGGACCCTATTTCTGTGCTGAGCAAAATCGAAAGTGGTACAAATATGCCGAACCAATTCCAGGCCCCCTGACCGAACGGATGCAAAAACTCGCGACAGACAACAACTTGATACTGATTGCTCCAATGTATGAAGAAGAATCAGTGGGGGTATACTACAACACCGCCATAATCATAGACTCTGATGGAACTCTTTTAGGCAAAATGAGGAAGATGCATATCCCACACTTGGACCCTGGGTTCTGGGAGAAATTCTATTTCCGACCAGGAAACCTTGGATACCCTGTCTTCAACACATCAGTTGCAAAGATTGGAATCTACATCTGCTACGACCGCCACTTTCCTGAAGGAGCTCGGGCACTGGGTCTCAACGGAGCAGAGATAGTCTTCAATCCCTCAGCAACTGTTGCAGGGCTCTCTGAGCATCTATGGAGCATAGAACAACCAGCACACGCTGTGGCAAATGGATACTTCATAGCAGCTATAAATCGAGTGGGTGAAGAGCCCTGGAAGACTGGCACCTTCTACGGCAGTTCCTACATCGCAGATCCCCGTGGTCAGATGGTGGTTAAAGGCGCACGTGATAAGGAAGAGCTTGTTGTAGCAGACATCGACCTCGATATGATTCGAGAGGTCCGAAACACTTGGCAGTTCTATAGAGACCGAAGGCCAGACAGCTATGATGATCTCACCAAGCTGTGAATTGAGTTTCACAAATCCTTCTCGGCTTCGGTGAACGCCTCATCAAGAATTGTGCAGGCTTGATCAACCTGTTCACTACTGAGTTCTAGTGGAGGCTGAAGTCGAATTACGTTGTTATCAAGTCCTCCTTTTCCAATGAGAAGGCCCTTCTCTCGGCAGACCTCCATGACTGTGAGTATTTCCTGGGTTGCAGGCTCTTTTGTTGTTCGATCTCTAACCAGTTCTACGCCCAGCATCATTCCCTGGCCACGAACCTCTCCGACAATTTTGTGATCATCCTTGAGATCCTCCATTTTCTTCTTCAGAACAGCTCCTAACTTCGTAGCCTTCTCAAGATAGTTTTCTTCCTTGATAATTTCAATCACGGCAACAGCTGCAGCACAGGACAGTGGATTTCCTCCAAATGTTGCGAAGGCATCAGTCACAGTGTAATCTGCAGCAATCTCGGGACGAGAAATGAATCCACCAATTGGAATACCGCTTCCAAATCCCTTTGCCATTGTGATGATATCAGGTTCTACACCAGTGTGTTGAATCCCCCACCATTTTCCACCGGTGCGACCAAAACCTGTCTGGACCTCGTCTGAGATGTAAATTCCATTGTACTCCTTCACAATTTCATGTACAATCCTGAAGTATTCAATAGGTGGTTGGACAATCCCACCAACTCCTTGGATTGGTTCAGCAATGAACGCGGCTACTGCTTTGTTAGTCTGTGTGCGTATCACTTCTCTGAGATAGTGTGCACACTCTATATCACATCCGGGATGCTCCCTACCAAAGGGACATCGATAGCAGTACCCATAGGGTGTGAATCGAACTCCGGGAGGGTGCGCCTCAGGAAAAGTACGCCATCCTGCGCTCGAAAGCTCTCGAGCAAGGGTAGTTCGACCGTGATATGCTCGTTGACAGGCTATGATGTATGGGTTCCTGGTATACTTACACACCATAGCTATTGCGGCTTCATTTGCTTCTGAACCACTGTTTACAATAAACGAACGGGTCAATCCTTTTGGAGCAATCTCAGCAAGCCGTTTGACCAGTACAGCATAGGGAATTGTAGAGTATAGTGAACTTGTATACACAAGACGTTCTGCCTGCCACTGGATTGTGGATACGTATTTTGGATGATTATAACCGGTTATTGTCGTACAGATACCTGCAAACAGGTCGATGTACTCTTTCCCAGTGGAGTCCTTCAGTACGGCACCTTCTCCATCAACAAAAAGAACCGGGTCCTCATAATAATGACCAACTGCAGGTGCTAGGTATTTCTTCTCAATCTCCAGAATTTCCTTCTGCGAGTATTTTCTTGTGAGGTCTTTTGGAACGAGTTCATCATTCATTGCAATCACTACTTCTGAATACGCGGCACAAGCCAAGGAAACACTTCCCTAAAGGCCTTTAGGGACGTAGTATTACTACCAAAAAGTTGGAGGAAGTTTGAATCATGTCTTCAAACCCATTAGAGATTGATTTCGCGGGTCTTACTTTCAAGAATCCATTCTTATTGTCTTCTGCGCCCCCCACAATGGATCCACGTCACATCCTTCGAGCTGCAAGACTTGGCTGGGGCGGAGCTGTGATGAAAACGGTAACAGAGGAACCAACCGTTGACCCCCGAACGCGACTTGGAGTTCTCCGGAAGGACGGAAAACCGATTGGGATGAATAACATTGAACTCTTGTCTCGTGAATCCTTGAAGACTTGGACGGATGATTGGATTCCCAAGATTAAGAAAGAGGCTCCGGAGGACTTCATCTTCATTGCTAGCATAATGAGTGGTCCAGAGCCGGAAGGATGGACTGCACTTGCTGAAGATATGTCCCAGACAGGTGTGAATGCTATTGAGATAAACGTCTCTTGTCCTCATGGCTCTCCTGAGAAACACATGGGTGCATTCATTGGTCAAGACCCAACCCTAGTTGAACGAGTGACCAAGGCCGCCAAGAAAGGAACAGACCTCCCAATACTGGTGAAACTAACTCCTAATGTGACGGACATTGTCCCTATAGCAGAGGCCGCTGTAAAGGGTGGAGCCGATGCACTGTCTGCAATCAATACAGTAGAGTCATTGATAGGAATTGATATCGAAACAGCCACTCCACTCCCGATTGCATATGGCGTAGACAAAAAAGAACAGCTTAGTACATATGGTGGATTCTGTGGACCTGCGGTGAAACCTCTTGGTCTTCGTTTTGTGTCACAGATTGCAAGAGCACTTCCGGATATTCCCATTTCAGGTATAGGAGGAATTGAGGACTGGACCAGTGCAATAGAATACCTCATGGTTGGAGCTAGGACCCTTCAGATTTGCACTGCAGCAATGTGGCATGGGTTCTCCATCATCAAAGGTCTGAATGAAGGTCTTGTCAAGTTTATGGAGCGAAAAGGTTACACCACACTTGACTCCATCGTTGGCAAAGCTTTACCCAAAATCACAACGTGGACTGCTCTCAGTAAACTGCCCCCGGTCGTGGCTCGTGTGATTGATGAAAATTGCACAGGATGTAAGGACTGTGTTGTTGCTTGTGCTGATGGTGGTTACGTCGCCATTCAGATGAGAGATAAAGTAGCAGTCATCAATGACGAGAAATGTGACGGATGCGGTCTCTGCTATGTTGTGTGCAGAGATGATGCAATTGAGTTCGTTCATACAAATTGACCGTACGCAAGAATCAAATAGACATCAAAGTGATTATTGAGTTCCTAACCGGAAGTGACCATCTTGACAGTAGAGGTTGTGAAGAACTACATCAATGGTAAGTGGGTCGAGTCAAAGGCTAAAGAAACACGTGACGTTTTCAATCCAGCCACTGGTGAGCTGATAGCCAAGACACCCATGAGTACCAAAGAAGAAACCCTAGAAGCCATAGCAGCTGCAAAGGCTGCATTCGATCGATGGCGAGCAACACCTGTCTTCACAAGAGTCAGACATCTTAACCGAATCAGAGATGCTTTTGAGGAGAATTTTGAAGAGCTCTCGAAGACTCTTACAATGGAACAGGGCAAGGCCATTGATGAGGCACGAGGGGAATATCGTCGCACAATTGAGAATTTAGAGTGTGCTACCAGTGTTCCATCACTCCAGATGGGTTACAACACAGAGGATATAGCCGCTGGAATTGATGAGATGGTCATTAAACAACCCATCGGCGTTTTCTTCTGTGTGGCACCATTCAACTTTCCAGGCATGGTTCCCACGTGGTTCTGGCCCTTTGCTATTGGGGTTGGAAACACATACATTGTAAAACCTTCAGAGCAAGTGCCCTTGAGTCAGGTCAAGCAGTTTGAGATTATTCATGAACTTGGGTTACCAAGAGGCGTCTTGAACATGGTCCATGGCGGTCCTGAGGCGGTCAACACGCTCATAGAGAGTCCGGATACGGTGGGCATGTCATTTGTTGGCTCGTCTCCAGTTGGTAAGCTCTTATACAAAAAAATAGGAGAATTTGGAAAGCGAGCTCAAGTTCAGGGAGGTGCAAAGAACTTCCTCACTGTGATGCCGGACGCTGACCTAGAGCGAACAGTTCCTGCACTCATCACCTCGTTTTACGGATGTTCAGGTCAGCGATGTCTAGCCGGCGGTGTGCTTCTGGCTGTTGGTGACATCTACGAACCGCTCAAGAAAGCAGTATTAGATGCAGCTAAAAAATACAGTGTGGGAAACGGACTGGAGGAAGGAGTCCAAATGGGTCCATTAGCCTCAAAGAGGGGAATGGAGAATGTCCTTGGATATATCGAGGCAGGGCTCAAGGAAGGTGCAGAATTGCTCTTGGACGGGCGTGGAATAGATGTTCCAGGACATCCAGAGGGATATTACATTGGACCAACAATCTTCGATAAGGTAACATCGAAGATGTCTATAGCCAAAGAGGAGATTTTTGGACCTGTCATTCCGATAATACATGTAAAGGATCTTGATGAAGCCATAGAGATTATTCATGCCAACCCATATGGAAACGCATCATCTGTATTCACATCAAGCGGAAAGATTGCTCGAGATTATCAGTATAAAGTAAAGGCGGGAAACATAGGTATCAACATTGGAGTCGTCGCACCCATAGCGACATTTCCATTCTCAGGAATGAAGGACTCATTCTTTGGAGACCTTCACGGACAAGGCCAGGATGCTGTGGATTTCTTCACAGAGAATAAAGTCGTCATAACTCGATGGTTCTAAATGAGGGACGAGTGATCAAAATGGATCTTGGAACCTTTGGTGCTATAATGAAGTTTGCACTGGAAGTTGAGAATGAGGTGACTAGTTTCTATGAGTCTGCGAAAGAGCTGGTCGAAGACCAAGAGTTAGCAGGTTTGTTCGATAGTCTGGCTGACAGGGGGCAGAAACGTGCCAAGACGATAGAACGAGTTCGAAGGGAGAACGTAACTGAGATGATTCTTGAGCCTATCACCGGGCTTGACTCTGAAACATACAAACCAGTGACTGCAATTCCTGAGGATCCTGATGATGGTGCTATACAGGAGGTTGCAGTAGAGATAGAGAAGAATCTTCAATCGTTCTATGCTCAATCTGCACTGAAAATTGACTTCCTGAGTGAGGTCGCGTACGCTTTCGAGTTGCTTGCAGAAGCTAATGAGGCGGCTAGTGAGCGTCTATCTTCATGAATATATCATACTCTCTCAGCTGGATAGACAATCTCACCATTTTTGAACACGATTAGTTCACCGTTTTCGAACTCAGTCCAAAGTTCTTTTGTCAGAATCTTGGTGGAAATGATGTAGCCGGTTTGAGGTGTTTTTGTAGAGTCACTATGAATGTCAATACGCCCAAGTTCCTCTTCTGAACTAACCAACTCAACTCTCCCAAAGGGATGAGTCTGTCTGACAAATCTGAGTCCGTTGTTATGGTCATTCTCGTCGGAATAACAGAAGAGATGTTCACCGTCTGAAAAGATACAGTTTAGGGTGTTTTGACCGTCATTGATTTCCCGAAGAAGGTGTTCAATGAATCGAAAATCAACACTCTTCCATTCATCTATTCCTCTTTTTGAGATGGCATCTAGAATGAAGCAGAAGGCATGTTCCGAATCAGTTTCTCCAACTGGACTGAATTGCTTGAGTTTGAGTTTTTCCTGTTGAAGCAGAGTCCCATTATGTGCAAATGTATACTCACGTTTGTTGAATCCTGAAGAAAGTAGTCGATAGAATGGATGTGTGTTAAGATAACTACGCGCCCCTCGGGTTGATCTCCTAACGTGTGTAATGAATGTCTGTGATTGCGGATATTGTTCAATGAAGTCAAAGAGTCTGCTATCAACAGCGGGTTCTGGTTCCTTAATGACTTGGATTCGACCATCGTGGTAGAACGCTACGCCCCATCCATCTGGATTCATCTCACCACGTTGTTGAAAGACATCGAGGGATATCTTCGCAGTCACTGGAATGTTAAACGACAGACCAAGAAGATCACACATGGTTGAAGACCTCAAGAAGTCTATCTTGACTTTTGCATGTAAAGTCTACCAAGGTTGATCATCAGCAGGAAGTTCTGTTTTTTCTTGTGGTTTCTCCTCCCACCAAGGGGTAGGTTCATCAGCGCCCTCCCAAGGGACTGTTACTTCAGGTATGGGCTTACGCCATAATAGCAGAACACCAACAATCATCATTATTGGAAACGGTAAACTGATTCCAAATATCATTCCGCCACTTATCAACGAAAAAACAAACTGCAGAATGAAAACAGCAATGAAGGTCAACTCGCTTAGTATGGCAACAGCAGCAGTGCGTGTTCGTGTTGTTCTGCCATGATAATACCTAAACATCTGATATGGCAATGTCAACCGAATTAGAAGAAAGGGAAACATTGTGAACACTGCATAGGGAGGAATTATTTGTAAGTAGAATCCGGAGGAATCTAGGTGAATCATCCAGAATAGTGATTGAATAATGAAATTGTATGAAAAGCTTGAATAACTCATAACTGCAAACGGGGCCAAGACTGCCAAGGCTATCATCAACACGTCTACTAGCATTGGCATTCGTGGAGTATCATGAATACTTGATTTAGATGCAACAGTACCTTCTTTGTAATCTCCCATATGTTCCGCCCAATCGAGAATGTTAAGCATGAGATTATGAATTCTTCCTTCTAAGTTATTGTGGAACTAGTCTTACAGCTTTGAAATTAGTCCGAATCTCATTGAGTTGCGATGTCAAACGCAAGTATTGTTCATCATCATGAAGAGTTCTAATTATCGCGATTCTGTAACACCTTGGCAAAATGGAGAATCGCGATTGCTATTGTTGACAAACCCAGAGCTATTGTAAGAGGGAAGAATTGCGCAGCGTACGGTCCTATAGATGCGAAACCTGCAAAAACTGTAAAGACAATCATAATGATAACGCATCCCTCACTCTGGCTGTTTCTGTCTTTATATTGTGAATAATCTTGATTTGTTCCCAACTCACACTACCCAAACGGGGCTACTTCTGCGAACTAATTACTCTTTCTGTACTTCATCTTCGGGGTATACATTGAAATGTACCATATGTTCACACCATAGCATTCCTCCCGGGTAGGAAACCAAGATGAAACCAGTTGAGTTGATAATCGCAGGCGCCGGAGATCGGGGATTTGTGTACGCGTCGTATGCTAAAACACATCCGAAACGAGCCAAAGTTGTTGGTGTTGCAGAGCCCAGAGATTTCTATCGGGAAAAGATGGTTGAGGAGCACAACATACCTGAGGAGAATGTCTTCACTGATTGGAAGGACATGGTAAAGAAAAAGAAGTTTGCTGATGCAGTCATAATCGCAACTCAGGACCACATGCATCGAGAACCCGCCATTGCATTTGCCAAGAAGGGATATCACATCCTCTTGGAAAAGCCTATGGCACCTGATGAGAAGAGCTGCAGAGCCATTACAAAGGCAGTTCTCTCAAATGACATCATCTTTGCTTTGGGTCATGTGCTTCGGTATACAAGGTACACTCAGAAACTGAAGTCGATTCTTGATTCTGGGCTTATTGGAGATGTCATAAGTATCCAGCGTCTTGAACCGGTTGGATATTGGCATCAGGCGCATTCGTTTGTGAGAGGAAACTGGAGAAATGAGAAAGAATCATCCTTCATGCTACTTTCGAAATCGTGTCATGACCTCGACTGGATAAGATACATCATGAGTAAGAAGTGCACAACAGTGTCTTCATTTGGGTCACTCTCACACTTTCACGTGGAAAACAAACCTGAAACTGCAGGAAGCAATTGCTTGGAGTGTGACTATGAACCAGAGTGTCCATATTCTGCAAAGAGATTCTATCTAAAACTCCTTCAACGAGGAAAGACCGGATGGCCTTTGAGAACAATCACAACAGAGATGACAAAGGGGGGAATCGTCCATGAGCTCAGAGTTGGACCATATGGTCGGTGTGTTTACGAGTGTGACAATGATGTCGTAGACCATCAGGTAGTCAATATGGAATTTGAGGGTGGAGAAACTGCGTCATTCACAATGACAGGATTCACAAAAGCGAGGCAGAGAGAAACCCGGATATTTGGCACAAAAGGAGAAATCTATGGGAATGGCACAAAGATTCAGATTCACGAGTTCTTGAGTGGCAAAACTGAGATTATCGACACATCCGATGAGGTCCCGGCATCACTCGCGGATCATGGCGGCGGGGACTATGCGCTCATCGATACGTTTGTGTCTGCGGTCGCACAGAATAACCCAAGTTTGATTCTCTCAGGCCCTGAGGAAACCCTAGAAACTCATCTGATGACCTTTGCCGCCGAGAGAAGTAGGAAAGAGGGGAAAATAATCAGTCTCTAGGTCTAGCTTCTTCATTTCACGGCTCGATGTATAGCCACAGCTCCGAAGGTCATCTTGGTATAGTCCACCTTGGAAAAACCAGATTCATAGAGGATGTCTGAAAGGTCTTCTGCGTTGAAGAATCGGGGAACAGTATGTGCTAGATATGCATAGCCAGTCTTAGACCCTGAGATGATTCTACCAAACATCTTAATCACATGTTTCGAATACAAACGAAATGCAATCCGGAGTGGTGTTGACGAGGGTTGACTTGTTTCAAGATTGATGAAACGACCACCGGGTTTTAGCACACGATGAAACTCTCGAAGGGACTGCGTAAGTCGTAATCGATTTGGGGTGATGTTTCGTGTTGCAAAGGATATCACAACAAGGTCGAATGTTTTGTCAGGGAAAGGTAGTTGTTGTGAATCAGTGAGTGAAATAGAGGCCTTACGAAGTCCCTCCTTTTCAGACGCTCTTGAAACCATGGGCATCGAGAAGTCTGACACAATTATCTTGGTATCAGAACCTGCAAGTTTCCCAAGGTTCACAGCCATTTCTCCGGTCCCACTGCAGACCTCTAGCCACAATGTTCCTCCACCGGAAGCAGCCACTTGGGCGGCCTTCTTTCGCCAGGGAATATCAAGACCAAATGTCAGGACATGGTTTACCAATTCATACAGGTGAGCGACCTCTGAGAAGACTTTGAGGACTCCTTTGCTCATTGAACCAAATCCTTCAATGTTGAATATGAACCTTGAAACTGCGATATTGAATTGCTTGATAACATTCGCCATAGGGATGTCTTTGCTCTTGAGCGGTATCAATGCGTGAAAATGAGAGCTTAAGTTGAACTATGATAGTTTTGAAAATCAAGAGGTGTTTAGATTGGCGAGTGTTTGTGTAATCGGGATATATGTGGATGATATAGACAAGGCTGTGGAGTTCTATTGCGAAAAACTCGGGTTCAAAGAAGCTGAGAGGTATGATGATGGATGCATTGTGCGTCTAGAAAATGAGGGTCCTCCAGTAATCCTTGAGAAGGTAGAGGAAGCTAGCAAAATCGAATATCCAGGGTTCTCACAAGTTGTTCTTGGTGTTGAAACGGATGACATCGAAAAGACTTCAGAAGAACTGAGAGCAAAGGGAGTGGAGTTTCTCCATGACAAACCGCAGGCATTCGTTGCTGGGCATGTGATGGCGATGCGAGATCCCTCTGGAAATGTTCTTGAGTTACTCCAGTTCAAGAAAGAATAATGCAATCGTTCAGGATGTGTCTGTATGTCCAAGCAGATTAGCAAATAGACTGTGAGTCATTACCCAAGAAGATAGATCTGAACTGAAGCGAAGATTGCAGTCGCAATTACAACAATACCGATTAGAAGTCTCAACTTCCTCTCGGGTATGCGTTGAGCTCTTTTTACTGCAATGTAACTGCTCATTACTCCACCACATATGTAGAGAAGAACTGTTGATAGTGTGGTTATGCTGAAAGAAAGTAGGATGAGATATGTAAGAACAGTCATTGATAGCATGATAGTTGTAGCAACCATGGCACTACCAACTGCTCGATATGTTGGATACCCGAGCAAGAAGACCAAAACAAGCACGAAATTCATTGCACCGCCGATGGCGATAGCTCCCGTGAGGAAACCTATAACCACGCAGAAGATATAGGACAAGATGTGTTTCTGGTGAGTTGATAGAGAAGAGAATTTGTTTTCTTTGTTAGCACCATTAGTATTCCTCTCCTTCAGTCTCAAACCTTGTATTAAGAAGACAGCCCCAAGAGCCAGTGTGATAAATGGAGACCCACCTTTGAATGCATCAGAGTATTGTTCTAGAAGTGGAAAAGCGATGACCACTGTAATCGTAGCTGCGATGCCAGCTATGAGACCGAGTTTGGCATTAAATCGAGTATCTATTCCAACATCAGAGCGTCTGAAGTAGAATACTGTCAGTGTTATGGCTATGGCAAGATCAACCAGCAGACTAGACAAAAGCGCTTGGTGAAGTGGAACTCCTCCAATGACGAACAATAGAGGCACAATTATTGGCCATGCAGTCAGTCCTACAATTCCAGCGCCAAGACCAATCAAAATCCCTATGGGGAGTGCGAGGATGACTATCAGAGGGTCCATGGGCTGCTATCGTCTTGTGGTGTGTTTTATCTATTTCCCACTAACCATAGCAGCCATTGGATTCACTTCTATGTGGTGGGACCTAACGTCATCATCATGACGAATCCTTCTGAAAGGTATTTTAGCTCGGAGATTGTTACTGGTAGAACCCTATTGTGAGCTGTTACAATGAAAATCATGTTCGTGGAACCTCCAAAGGATTTCTGGTTCGTAATGGGTGAGTATCTTCCTCCTCCTCTCGGAATACTCAATCTAGCAGCATATCTAAGAGAACATGATGAAACTCTTGAGATAGAAATCGTAGATTGTCAAGCTGAGAAGATTTCGTGGGATGGTTTGGAATCCCGAATGGAAATGTTTCGACCAGATATTGTCGCACCTAGTTCCTTGTCCACCTGTAATGCATACCGAGGTCTCCGAACAATAGGTATGGCGAAAACCATCGATCCAACAATTATTACTGTTGTTGGAGGTCAACATTACACCGTGCTCGCAAGGGAGAGTCTGGAAGCCTATCCAGAGTTGGACATAGTAGTACGGGGAGAAGGAGAACAAACTCTCCTTGAAGTTACTCGTGCGTTAAAGGGAGAGATGTTTCTACCAGATGTGAAAGGAATAACGTTCAAACATAATGATCGAATTGTAGCAACTGAAAACCGTCCTCTCATTGGCAATTTGAACGACCTGCCATTTCCAGGATATGATCTGGTCAGGCAGTACATGAAAGAATATCACTTTTCATTGATGGCAGGACGCAATACACCATATGTTCTCATGGAAGCTTCGAGAGGTTGCCCACATGATTGTAATTTCTGCACACAATGTGTACACTGGGGAGGAACATGGCGGTCAAAAACACCGAAGAGAATTGCAGATGAGTTTGAGTTCTGTTACAATGAGTTTGGTTCGAAGTTCTTTTGGCTTACAGATGATAATTTTGGGTTAGGAAAAAGAACTGATGAGCTGTGTGATGAGATAATCAGTAGGGGTATTGGTGAAGATATAATGTGGTTCATGCAGGCTAGATGTGATGATGTTGTCACACACAAAGATCTGATACCTAAATTGCGCAAAGCTGGTTTGAACTGGCTTCTTGCAGGAGTAGAAAGCCACAGTCCTGAAACTCTAGCCTCATTCAACAAGCGAATAACTCCCTCAGTATCGAAAGAAGCATTTGAAATCCTAAAACAGAATGATATCTTTGCTCAGGCTACATTCATAATTGGAGAGCGAAGCGATTCTCGTGAAACCATGCGAGGTCTGCGAGCCTACGTCAGAGACCTTGACCCAGATCTTGCAATCTTTATGATTTTGACACCGTACCCTGGAACACAGCTATATAATGATGCAGTGAAAAATGGGTGGATTGAAGATACAAACTGGTCACATTATGATATGATTCACGCGATTATGCCAACGGAACATCTCACACGGATGGAAGTTCAGCAGGAACTCTATTTGTGCTATCGGAGTTACTTTGGTTCAGTGAAGAGGAGAGTCACGGGTGTATTTTCAAAAAATAAAACCAAGAGGAGAACTTACAGATACATGGCTCGCCAAGGAGTGCTAGGAGCCTTAAGAGGAATGTTTAGGTAATGTCGACAAAGGGCTCATCAAAATCTATGTCATTCTGGTTGCAGCTTTTTTCCCTTACGACGCTGGGATTGATACCACTGATAGTTTTTCGCACTATAATTAATCCCTCCAGTCTTGCTACACACCCTCAACTTGTGGGATCAATCTTCATAGTCATTTGTCTTCTTGGAGCAATAGTGGGAGTTCGCCCTTCAAGCTTCTCATGGTCATATTATGAAACAGGTAAAACAGCGATTGATGATTCTCAAGAGCACGAAACCCTCAATCAAAAACCTGCTCACCAAGGACATCATCATTCGTGCGACCAATTCTCAGATCATGTTCTCAAAATTAGAAATAACGTCTTTTGTGCGGGTTGTACTGGTCTTACAACTGGGGCTGTAATTTCAATCTACGGAGGAATATCGTACTTCTTTCTTGGAATTTCACTTGTCAATGAGTTCCTAGTTTTCTGGATAGGTTTTGCGGGCGTTTTCGTTGGTATTGTTCAGCATCATCTGTATAGAGCACTCTCTGTTAGGAGTGGGTTCATACGTTACATATTGAACGTTGTATTTGTTCTCGGAGCTTTCTTTCTACTTGTAGGGGCAAATCAGATTGTTGGAAATATCGCAGTCGATTTCTACGTCCTCTGTGTCATTCTTCTCTGGATCTTCAATAGAATAATGATGTCAAGTACTGAGCATGAACGGGTTTGTATGCAATGTGATATCGAGTCATGCAAGCACATTTAGCACAACGATTAGGATTAAGCTACTGACTAGTTTGCTAGTTTATCCAATGTGCTCAGGGTTTGTGATCAAGTTATTGATACCGTCGCTTCTTTCTGGTTGAGCTGTAGATAGCACCCAGAATAATCAATGAACCAAAGATTATGATCAGATAAGGGCCAATAACTGTGTCCCACAGAGTTGAAAAGTCCCATCCAAGTATCCAGGTTAGTCCAACAATGATGATTATTCCTCCGAAGATGACACCACAGATGGCGTCACCATTTGGAAGACCAAAGCATTCATCGTCCTTGGGTTGTCCAGGTCTTCTGGCTTCTGTTCTGACTTCTCTTGGCCTTTCAGTTGCCTGTAAAGCTGCACCACACTGAGCACAAAACTCAGCATTATCGTCGTTCTGTTGACCACAATGTTGACAATAAACCACACAAATCACCACTTAGAACTGCCTATTCAGCAACCTGATATTAAAGAGTGACGGTTCTTCATGTTTCTCGAGTTTCATATTGAAACTCTCAACTATATTGAGATGGCCATCACATCTCTTTAACAATACAAAACAGTACATCGAATTTTCTTTTCCTTCTCTCCGTCTAGTGAATTATGACAGACAGATTAAACGATATCT
Source organism: Candidatus Thorarchaeota archaeon AB_25 (assembly GCA_001940705.1). Classification (GTDB taxonomy): domain Archaea; phylum Asgardarchaeota; class Thorarchaeia; order Thorarchaeales; family Thorarchaeaceae; genus SMTZ1-45. Next base: position 5,262 of record MEHG01000018.1, on the reverse strand, counting down.
GTCATAGTCACTAGAATTCATCAAATCTAGATGATTGTAGTCAAATATAACAGAACGACAACTCCTAGGAAGATGTAGATTGGGCTGAATAGCAGGACTCTTCTATCAGTAAGGTGTGAGTTTCTGAAGAACATTATTCCTGCAAAGATGTAGAGTACTATTGCTCCTTGTACAAATGGTTCGGGATATATGCTGATTGAGGATATGAAAAAAGCACTCGCAAATCCAAAGAAGAACGGAGCCTGCATGACAGATTCTCCGATTGTCAGATATTCTTTGTAACCTTTGAAGATTATAACGTAGATTAGAGAAAACCCAATAACAAAAAGAACAGGGAATTGCGTCAACTGTGTGCTAAATGTCCATGGAAGGAAAATCTTGAGGAGTTGCATGAGGAGGATTAAAGGCAGTCCAAGAGTCGTGTGCTTCCCGCTTTTAGGGCGTACATCTTCTAGTTTCTGAGACCTAGTTCTTGCTAACGGAATAGAGTAGATGAGGTTGATGAAAATTAGTGAGCAAACGACGCAGAAGAATAGCAGGTTGAGAAAGAAAGAAAACAGAAGACCCAGAATCAAAAATGAAATGAAAATCTTCAACCCTTCACTCCTATTGACCATACCCTTAGCTAAAGGTTTTCTCAGAGCTTTCTTTTCATCTCTCTTGTCATCTTCAACATCATATAGATCATTTAGCACATAAACCGATGAGTAGGAAACCAAGAAAGCAAGTAGTCCCATCAGGATTTGTAGCGAATCAATCGTGACTCGAAACAGAAAAAGAAGCATGAGTCCTACTGAGTAAAGTCCAATGTTCTTTGGTATGTTATCTGTTAAGTTCCGGAACAACAGAACTGTACGAATCATTATGATGATTCTTAGTTTTGATTTATCTAATCAACATTTGTGAAAAAGAAAAAAGATGCCTACTGATAGACTTACAAAAAATGACCAACAAAGGATGGAGGTTTACCAACATACTCCTGGACATCTAAGTCCTTTCTTAATTCAGAAAATGTCTTATGATTCTAATAATTACAAAACTGGCAGGAAACTTTCATGAGACACTTTTTGATCGACACTGATACTGCATCTGATGATGCTGTAGCGCTGCTAATGGCCTTAAGGGAACAATCTGTCAGAGTGGAAGCGATTACCGTGGTGGCCGGCAATTGCCCCTTGGAAATCGGCGTGAAAAATGCATTAATCTCGGTTGAAAAGGCAGGAACTTACGCCCCTCCTGTTTATGCCGGGATGTCACAACCTCTATTTCGTGAACTAGTGACCTCTGAATATGTACATGGTCAGGATGGCCTAGGGAATATGGATTTGCCATATCCAGCCTCAGAGAATCAATCTGGTCATGCGGTCGATGTGATTATTGAGATGGCTCGTCGTTTTCCAGGCGAGCTAGAGATTATTACTCTTGGGCCTCTAACCAATCTGGCAATGGCCATTTTGAAAGAGCCCACACTCCCCGACTTGATAAAAAGGGTCTACATTATGGGCGGCGCCGGCTTGGGACCGGGAAACATTACCCCTGTTGCGGAATTTAACTTCTATGTGGATGCAGAAGCCGCTCACCTGGTCATTCAGTCGAAGTTGACGAAAACGGTGATTGGGTGGGATGTTTGTATGGCAGAAGCTTTTCTCAATCGCTCAGATATTTCCCATTTGAATTCGCTGGGGTCTTTGGGCGAGTTTGCTGTTCGCGCTAGTGTTTCACTGATTGAGTTCACTAAAGGTTTGGGGAAGGATGGCTTTGGTCCGGCAGACCAGACCGCAGTTGCCGTTGCTTTGTACCCAGACATCGTGACCAAGCAGTCCGAAGCCTATGGGTATGTGGAATACAAGTGTGAGAAAGCCTATGGACAGTTTATCCTTGACCAACTTCAGCTAACCGGGAAGCCGCCTAATATAACTGCAATCACAGAAATTGACGCCAAGCAATTCAAAGAAAAATTATTCCAGTTATTGTCATAGGGAGGGATCAAATTCAAAATGAAGATCATTAATTTTGGATCTCTCAACATAGACCATGTATATCAAGTTGAGCACTTTGTTCAACCGGGTGAGACCATCGCCAGTTCGGACTATCAGATACACAGCGGTGGTAAGGGACTTAATCAATCTATAGCGCTGGCTCGAGCGGGTGCGAACGTATGTCATGCAGGAAAAATCGGACCTGGGAGTGAACATCTGCTAACCATACTGAGTGAGGCTGGTGTGGATACCACGCTTATCACGAAAGGAGAGGTTCCCACAGGACACGCCATAATCCAGGTTACACCGGACGGGGAGAACTCAATTATTGTGGAGGGGGGAGCAAATCGAACTATCAGTTCATCTGATGTAGACCGAGTATTGAGTACCATTTCCGATAATGATTGGCTTTTGCTTCAGAACGAAATCAATGCCATTAGTCTAATTCTCGAGGCGACCCGAAACCGCCCCTATTCTGTTGTCTTCAATCCAGCTCCAATGACCCCTGATATACAACATCTTCCACTAGAACTGGTTGACATACTTATCATCAATGAAGTGGAAGGCGCAAATTTAACGAATGAACATCAACCGTCCGTCATTCTCGATTCGTTGCTCAAAAAATATCCTGCCATGCAAATAGTTCTTACTTTGGGTAAATTGGGTGCAATATATGCAGATAAGAATCAGCGTATAGATCAGGAAGGATTCAAAGTTGAAGCTGTTGACACCACAGCTGCAGGTGATACATTCATTGGCTTTTTTATCGCATTGTTGAGTTCGGGCGCGCAAGTTGATGAAGCATTGCGAATTGCCTGTCGGGCTTCATCCATTTGTGCCACTCGACCAGGAGCGGCTGACTCCATACCCTTTTTTGACGAAGTTTACGAGTAAGCAACTCAGTCTAAATCGGAGCAACATGGAAGTTATTTGTAAAAGCCTGGGGTGGCATGACGCCAAACAGGGAGTCCTTTCATTTTCAGTAAAATTGTAAAAAATAACTGACAAAGGATGAGGTCACGAAACAAATGTTAGATGTTTTATTATATTGTGTGAACCATGTTTGCTATGTTCATCATATATATGGTCCAGTCTTCAATACCCAGACTCCATCTTTAGATGGACCCTCTGGTAAAATAATAGCCACCAATCCACCCATCACGAGTATGATGCCAAAGACGAAACAAGGATAAGCTATAACATCATATACACGAACTAGTTCTGTTGAGCCTCCATAAGCAGAAACTAACGATGTAAGTATCCCCAACACAATCACGAGGACAATGACAAAGAGTCCTACAGCTAGAACGATCTTGTCAATACGTCGCCTCAACGGGATTTCCCTCCTTCCCTCTGTTTGTGGTTCTGTCATAAGCTCACTGTATTGAATACTCTTGAATTAACATAAACATTGAGTTAAGGAAATTACGGGTATAATTGATTTACAAATGACGTGGCGTCCACTTGCATTTTTAACAGAAAAAATAACTGACAAAGGATGGAGGTCGCTGGTTCAAAATTTATTCCCGAATAGTTTGGACCGCAGAGCCGCTTTGTCAACCATAACCCATTCTTTCCCACTGTTTACCATGACCTTTCTGCCAATGTCCAAAACTGATTAAGACTAGACCAAGAGCTACAGGCAATGAGCAAAGAATATTTGGTTCACACACTCTGCTCACTAGAAAAAGTTTCGGGAGAGCTAAATCGAGAACTAATGATGAGATATACATTTGAGCAATAAGTGCGGACAGAAAAACCGACCATGATATTATTGGAGAGAACTTTCCACCAGAAGATGTCAGCAGGTTCAATGCTTGGATAAAAGCAACGAATATCCACAGGATGAACACAGATGAGATTCCAGGAAAAGAGAAGCTTAAGAAATCCAATCGAAAAAGGGACAATTCAACTATACCCATGAAGTATGGTCCACCGATATGATAGTACACTACCTCTACTACCCTACCCATAGGTAACAAAATCGCTGTGGCAATTGTTAGCAATGCTAGAATTATTACACGCGAAACTCTCATCCTAGGCTCTACCAATTTAAAATAATGCACGTTTTCTAATCAATTTTAGTATCAAGGTAGACTATGAAAATCGTTTTCATGGATGAAAAATTTGAAAAAATAAACAACAAAGGATGGAGGTACTTGTTTTACTACAATACCCTTGAACAACTCTAGGTACTGTGCGAATCACACTTTGGAAATGCACGCCTCGGACATTAGTAGCGGTGAGCTGAACACCTCGCCGAAGCTTGGTGCTTACACCCCCGCCCTATTTACCTTGTCTTCTACAAGAGTCCTCGTTCCTAGACTTCGACGTTACTGTCACCAGTCCCGTCGTCTTTCGCAGATCGTCTAGCAAGTGGATGTCTATTTTCTGGTCTGGCTTCACGCTTAGATGCATTCAGCGTTTATCCATTACGACTTAGCTACTCGACAGTGCCTTCTCAGACAATCGATACACCATAGGTCGCGACAATTCGTTCCTCTCGTACCGGAATCATCTTGCCATCAGACATCCGACAGTACCAATAGATAGAAACCAACCTGTCTCGCAACGGTCTAAACCCAGCTCACGTTCGGTTTTAATCGGTGAGCACCCGCACCCTTCGGGCCTTGTGCAACCCGAGGATACCAAGAGCCGACATCGAGGAAGCAAGCCGCGTGGTCGATATGAACTCTTGCACGCGACAACTCTGTTACCCCTGGGGTAAGTTTTTTGTCATCTCCACCACTCACAATTGGCTAGTGAAGGTTCGCTAGGCCAGTGTTTCCACCCAGGACCCGTTGCTTTTCGGGATCCTATCAACCGGACTTATGCCCTTGATCTCAACGAGACGTTTCCATCGCCTCTGAGTTCAGCATTGGTCAGGGCTGATCTCTTGTCAGCCCTGTGCCGCCCCAGCCCAACTGCCTATCTGCCAGTGTCCCTAGACTCACTTGGTCTAGGTTAGCCATCCCCAACAACATAGTCAGTATTACACGGTCGCATTCCCACACCCCGGAGAGTGTGGTTCGTCGCTCCTGACTATACTCTGTATGATACCAGAAATGGCAATGACAGACTGCGTAGTAAACCTCCGCAGGGACTTCTCTTCCCATTGGCGCTACATACACTGTTCGGTATGGTGTAGGTTCACCGGAGCCCTCCTGGGGACAGTGGGGACCTCATTGCTCCCTTCATGCACGTCGGCATTTAACCGACAAGGCATTTGGCTACCTTAAGAGACTCATAGTTAGTCCCGGCGTTAACCTGTGCTTCGACCCGT
>MEHG01000017.1 GCA_001940705.1 Candidatus Thorarchaeota archaeon AB_25 | reverse complement strand
CGTCGGTGCAAAAGACGATAGCGTTCATGTACCTTCTTGGACTCATCGTGTCTGATGGTGGGTTCGACTCTGACTCGGACCTTTCAGCAAGGGTTGTGTTGTACGCATCCAAGAAGTATCGGTGGAGCCTCAGGCTGGGTCAGGCGTTCTCGTATGCTATGGGCCGGATTGGTATGAAGGTGGAGAAACGGGCTGATCAAACAAAGGTCAGGGATGGTAAGACCACTGTGTTCAATGTGTGGGGGAGTCAAGCCAGTCCCCTCCTCCGCTGGGTGAAGGAGGTGTTGTTTAGTCTAGGACCATCCTTGATGAAGAAGCAGAGTCCCATTGACGCAGATTGGATTCTGAATTTACCCCATGACTATCGGGTTGCATTCTTACAGGGTCTGGCAGATGGGGATGGGTATGCATCAATCCGCTCATTCAATGCAGGCATTGCAACATTAACCAATCATACATTCCTCAATGAGCTTCTCAACACCTTCAACATCTTTCCAACAGTCGAAAAGACGAAGGTTAGAATCGGTCGGTATGATGACATTGTGAAGGCTAGTAAGTTACCACTGTTCAAACATACAAAGGGACGTCAAGAGCGACTAGAAGAACTTTCCAAGTTAATTGGTTTGCTGGATAGGAGTTATGGAAGGGTTCCAAAAGAGGAAATAGAAATCATAATGGAGATGCATGACCAAGGTATGTCTTGCGGAGAAATAACTGAGAGTCTTTGGGTTAATCATGGAATAGCCAGATCGAGAAGGAGTGTTGAAGGAATAATCAAACGTCGGAAGTGAACCATTAGAAGAGTTAATAAACCTCACAGGATGAGGACAGCCATCCTTTACGTAGGTGATACTTGATGCCGAAGACTGCGAAGAAAAGAAGAAAAGGGAAACGTGGGGAAGGGCCCATGCCCTCGGGCGGCGCAGGATTAATTCGCTTCTTCGAAGACGAAACTCCAGGCATCAAAGTGGGGCCAACCATGGTTGTGATTCTGGCAGGCATACTCATTATTGCCACAGTGATCGCACACATTGCTGCTTTGGCCGCTGCATAGCAATTCTGAACCTTAGTTCAGAAGGAACATGCCCTAACGATTATAAAGGACTCTAGGCCGTTTCGCACGGCTAAGACTGGTGACTGCCAATGAAGATGAAGAGCGAGCTGAACAAATACTGTCCCCGGTGTAAGAAGTACACAGTACATGGAGTTTCAATCGGAAAACCTGGAAAGAGGCGACGTATAGCTGAAGGGGAGCGTCGGATGGCAAGGAAGACTCGGGGATATGGATCATTTCCAAAACCAATCCAGAAGAGGTTCGCAAAGACAACTAAAAAGACAGTTCTGAGGTTGAAATGTAAGGACTGTGACCACATAATCCAGTCTAAGAGCATGCGACTAAAGAAAGTCGAAGTTCAGAAAGTGTAGGTGATTGATTTGCCTAAAGATGATATCGTTCAACAACCAAGGTCGCGGTTTCTGAAGGTGAAATGCCTAGACTGCGAGAACGAACAGATTATTTTTGGACATGCAACCACAGAGGTGAAATGTCTAAAGTGTGAAAAGGTTCTTGCAAGACCCAGTGGCGGTAAAGCAAAACTGGAGCCAACCGCAAGAGAGATTGAGGTACTTCCATAGGGAGTAAAGAAAATGGTCCTGAAACGTGCTGAATGGCCACATCCAGACGAGTTTGCCATCGCAGTTGCAACTAAGGTGGCCAACTATGGAGCCTATGTTGTTCTACCAGAATTTGGAGAGAAAGAGGGTTTCATTCACATCTCAGAGGTAAGCAGCACTTGGGTCAGGAACATTCGTAATCATATCCATGAGAACCAGCGCGTTGTGGTTAAGGTCTTGAAGGTAGATACTGAGAAGATGCACATTGATTGTTCTCTCCGAAGAGTATCTGCTGAGGCCAAGAGAACGAAGAACAACGAATGGAAACGCGCTCAGAAAGCAGAGAAGCTTCTCGAGCTAATTGCCAAGGAAAATGACATTTCACTTGAACAGGTCTATGAGAAGATTGGTTGGCCAATTGAGGATGAGTTTGGGGAGATTTACAAGGGACTTGAACGTGCCGCTGATGGTGACGTTGATGTCTTTGAGAACGTAGTGGCAACCAAGAAGCTTCGAAAACAAGTTGCAGATCTTGCAAAGCTGAGGATTGAGATCCCATCCGTGGAGATTGATGGGGAGATGACAATCACAGTGCCTGGTCCAACTGGAATTGAAGTAATCAAGAAAGCTTTGTCTGATGGTCTTACCGAGGGTAAGAAACATGATAAATCCACGACTGAGATATACACCCTTGGTTCACCACGATACAAACTCAGGATAGTCAGTCCTGACTACAAAGAGGCTGAGGATTTACTCTCAGAAATTCTTGGTTTAATAACAAAGACTGTGGAAAACGGCTCTGGAAGCATCAATTTTGTTCGAAAGTAGGGGTCTGAAATGACTCACCTCTTCAAGTGTAACAACTGCGGGCAATACACGCTTAATCAGAAGAAGTGTCCAAAATGTGGAAGTTCTGTGTCGAGTCCCAGACCGTCAAAGTACAGCCCACAGGACAAGTATGGAGAATACCGCAGGAAGGCGAAGCGAAAAACACAACAGACTTCGTCTGACTAAATGCAATCTATATGAAAAAGAAGAGAGCTTGGCGGTTGATTTTCGAATCAACCACCAATCTGTTTAGTTCTAATATAGTTGTACTGGGACCCAGAAAATATTCCAATTTCCTGTGAAGGACGGCTCACCATGATGCACATTGTTCCACCAGAGTAGTCTGATCTGATAGTTCATTCCCGGAGCCATTGGAAGATCTTGTGAATCTCCTCCGTCTAGTGGGACTAGGAATTCAATCACATTTTCTCCAGTGGCAAACTCGGATGAATTGGTTCCTGTTGAGTCCTCACTCCATGTCCCATCGTAGCGGATATGGCCATCGAAATCTTGCCCATTGTAGTTCACAATCCGAAGATCGGAGTCAAGTGGTGAGTCTAATGGGGAAATTTGTAGACCAAACGCATCATCACCGATAGTGTAATTGTCCATCTGGATGCCATAATACATGTGAGTGGAGTTGGACTGAGTATAGACTTGAGCCTCGTAGCCAGCCCCAAATGATACAGAATAGCTTGGAAAGTCTAGCTCAGACTCTAAAATCTCGCCATCGAGGGATGACTCGAGGTTTCCTCCAGTGTGTCCCAGTGTCCAATCAGCATTGGTTCTGTTCAACCACTGATCATACATGGTATAGTCTATCTCGTAGATCTTGACTGTTCCAAAACCAGAGCTGTAGTAGGGTTCTGAGAAAGCACCATAGAGTGAAACTGGCATGTGCTCTGTATAACTAGGATCTCTCCAGAGATAATTGTCTAGTTGCAATCGGGAGTCTGGGAGGTCCATATAGCCTGCTTCATCTTGGTCTTTTGGTTCTCCGTACACCATTAGTTTGAACAGTGTGGAGGAGTAGAAGGCTTCCAGAGTTGCATCGGTAGAACTTAGGTATGTTGCATCGTCAATGACGTGACTGCCAAGCTTGTCCTCTGCAATTCTGACCATCCAAGGCCATTTACCTTCATCACCACCGAAACCAGAGAATCTGTGACCAAAGTATACAAGCACATGGGTCGTATTCCAGAACTTGAACGTACGAAGAGACTCCGTGAGATTGAGTGCCATGAGTGCGTAGCCCATCTTAGCAATTTGCGTACTATTGAAAGTTGCATTATCTACTATCGTTTGTTTACCCGACGCACTGTTTATCCAGTATCCATAGTCCCACCAGCTTGCTATTATTGCGTCGTCTGGCAAAACATTGCGGATATAGGTCATTGCAGTCTGCCAATCAGTGGCTTGTCCAGGTTGCGAAAGGTCCGCTTGTGAAAATTCTGGATTTCCAACCTGTCCTGATACATATTGAACCCCAAGTATGATGTTGACTGAAAGTAGTAATCCAATAAAGGCGAAGGCTGTGAGTGCATGTTCAGATGTTAGTGACGAACTCATCCTGAACCGTCGTCTTTCAAACACGGATTTCTGAGTGACTACTTTAGCGAATGGTACAAGGATGTTGTACGTTGCGACTGCGGCAAGGATTGCAACTCCAGGGGCCAGAATTAGATTCAAACGAATCATACTGCCGGCAAAATACACAGCAGTCAGACCGTAAAGAAGCATTAACCAATCTTCGTCGCGGCCCCTCTTGAACAGGAAGTACATCCCGAGGGGGAAGAAGAATATTAGGATAAGGAGAATATTGTAGAAGCTCCCCCATGGACTTGGTAGATGCTCAGCAACTGATGCTAGAATTCTCTGATCAAGACGCACAAATGGGTTGATTACTGTAAGGAATTTGCTGCCGATTTGTATTACAGGATTCGAGTTGTATGGAGTGATTTCAAGATCTATACCACCACTGTACATCAAATATGCACCAATTCCAACCAAGGGGATAAATAGACCAGTTAGGATTGGTTTCATATGAGGCGCTAGAGCGGTTGCGGTTGTTTCACGGTACCCCCCGAGTCTTAACCAAATTTCATAGAGGACCAATAGTCCTCCAACACCAATGGGAGCAAGAATTGCAAAGCTGGTTAAATTACCAAAACCATTTCGCGGAATCAGTGCTCCGATGAAGATACCCAATGACAAAGTCAAAAGGTATGTTGTTAATAGACGTCGACTATAACGGCCCATCACTAGCATAACGAAACCGTATAAAGCAAAGAGACCAAGCATGAACTCTGATGCACCCCAGGATATCTGTAGATAACCGAGTGCAAGACCAGCACCAACTGACGAAAGTATTGAACCTCTCTTCAAACCACGAATGAACAGGAATGTGGTGAGAACAATTGCAAAAACACCTATACATTCATTGTCATAAAAACCTGCAACAGTTCGCGTTATGAAGGCAGGAATAAAGGCAGTGAAAAGACCTGCAAAGAGTCCTACTGTGTTGTTTGAAAGCTCTCTTCCCAGGAAGAAGGCAACGATTGCAGTTAGAGCACCCATGAAGGCAGGCAAGAGCAGAGATACCGTGATGACATCAACTTGGATGCCAATCCCATTTAGTAGGAAGTAGAAGAATGCACTTGTGAATGGAACTCCAACGTAGCTTGTGGTTGCCATGTCACGACCAAATGGAACCCAGGTTGTATCATCGTACCAGGTGAAGAAGGCACTGTAGCCATTCTCAGCAATGTAGTCAGTCACTTTCAATTGGAACCACGGGTCGAAGGCGCGAACAATTGGCTGTGAGTCGAATAGAGGCTCCACACGAAGCAAGAGAGCTGTTGTGAATATCAATAGAAGTGTCACAACAAGCATGATGGAACCACGTGAAATCTTTGACTTTGGTCTGTGGAACACTTGTCGTAGAAATCTTCCAGTAGATCTTTTGAACTTGCCAAATGACATGTAGGGTACAGTCTCCAAGCTGTTTCGAACTATCGGCAGCGATTTTGTGTTTCGCTAAAAAGGTTGTTGTTAATTGTAAATTTGTCCTATATGGAAGTACATGTCTAGATACGAGGATGGATGTTTAGAAGGGGAAACCCCCTTCTTTTTAGCGTTCTAAAGAGAGTCGATGAACTCTTTATATGCTGCAGCATCCATAAGACCCGAAATATCAGCATCAAGGTTTGATGGCTTGATTTTGAACATCCAGCCCTTACCGTATGGATCTTCATTGACAATTTCTGGGGCATCCTCTAGCTCTGCATTTACTTCGACTATCTCACCACTCACAGGTGAGAAAATGTCTGATGATGCTTTCATTGATTCAACCAGTCCGCACTCACCATTTGGTTCTAGTACAGTACCGACTTCGGAGATTTCTACGAATGTGATCTCATGGAGTGAGTTCTGAGCAAAGTCGGTAATCCCGACAACAGCTACATCACCCTCAACTTTGATCCATTCGTGATCTTTACTATAGCTTCTATCATCCTTAACTACGGTGTCACTCATCAGGTCCACCTACATGTTGCGAGTGGTGCTCCACTTTAAATCAGTTTGGTTATTGTGTTCGGGACGCCCCATAGACAGCAGGGTCATAGAATGGCCAATTCACAACCTCTGCTTTTCGCATTCGTCCTTTGATGTCAATCTCAACAATATCACCGGTATTGACTGTTTCCGGTTTGACAAAGGCAAGGGCTATCCCTTTGTTCAGTGTCGGTGCGAGTCCACCACTGCTGACTTTTCCAATGTGTTCTCCAGTCAACAGTACGGGATAGTTTTCCCTTGGAATTCCACGGTCAATCATCTCAAGGCCAATTCGTGTCTTTTTGATGCCTCCCTCTGTCTTATGATGCCTTACAACTTCATATCCGATATAATGGGGCTCTACCTTGAACTTCACTGCATATGGGATTCTTGCTTCAATTGGAGAAGTATTCTCATCCAATTCGTGACCATAGAGGACGAATCCCGCTTCAAGTCGTGTTGAGTCTCTCGCTCCAAGCCCACAGGGTTTTACTCCTAACTCTTCACCCTGCTTCAAGAGCTCCTCCCAGAATGAGATTGCTTTCTCTTTACCCTCATCATTGAAGGGAGTGTCTATTACGAGAATCTCTACACCATCTTCACCTGTGTAACCAGTCCTGCAGAGATAGCAGTCATATCCAGCAAGTCTGACTCTATAGCAGGAGAATCGACTATACTCACCAATATCGCGGTCAGCTGTTTTCTGAATAAGTTGGAGCGCCTTTGGACCCTGAACGGCAATCATAGTGATTTCTCTAGATTTGTCAATCACCTCAACCTCAAAGTTTGATGAGTGTTTCATCAGATGATCATGAATTTTGGGTCCATTTGATGCATTTGTGATCCAGATGTATTCATCCTCTCCCACCCTGTAGAGCGTTAAATCATCATGAATCCCACCATGTTCATTTAGACAGGTGGTGTACTGGCCTCCATTTACTTTCAGTTTGTTGACATTGTTTGTCGTGAGTGTCTGAAGAAACACTTGAGCTTGTGGTCCCTTAATAATGAAACGAGACATGTGACTTGTATCAAATATCCCCACACTGTTTCTCACGGTCATGTGTTCTTCACGGATGCTGGTGTACCGAACTGGCATTGACCATCCAGCGAATGGAGTCACATCACCATGTTTCACGTGCCAGTCATAGAGATGAGTGCGCTTCAGTGTATCATTCATGTTAATTCACCGAAAAGAGGCTCCTTCAGGTGGTCGAGGCAGATTCAGCTACCATTTTATTTCCTTCTATGGAGCTGTACAATTAGAGGTATCATCACTTGAGTGACATCCTAAGCGTCAATATAGATGGACTAATGATTGGACCAGATAATCCTGTTCGAGTGATGAGTGTGGTCAATCTATCACCAGAGTCATTCTACAAAGGATCTGTTGCTGACAGTATTGACACGTTTCATGAGATAATCGAAACTACTTCGAAAGAGGGCGCTGATATAATTGACATTGGAGGAGCATCCACTGCTCCAAAGCATGTCTATGGAAAATCCGATATTTCCGTTGAAGAGGAAATCAAGAGAGTGACGAAAGCACTTGACTCCATAAAGGCTTCAGAGTGCCCCCCACTTTCAATTGATACAACATTGTCAAAAGTTGCAGAGATTGGGTTGGATCTTGGTGTTTCCATGGTTAATGACATCTCTGGTCTGCATGCGGATTCTAAGATGGCGGGGCTCGTAGCAGACCGGGGAGTTCCTATTGTTCTGATGGCTAGCTGTGGTACGCCATGTGATAGTGTTCAGACATCGTTGAACGCTTTGAAGGATAGCCTTGATATCGCAAGAAGTGCTGGAATCGAATCGGGGAAGATAATAATAGACCCTGGAATTGGTTTTGGAAAACCTCCAAGTGTTGATGTGGCAATCCTCCAAGAGTTGAACCGTTTTCTGAAACTTGACCACCCGCTTCTTGTAGGCGTGTCAAGGAAAGCATTCATTGGTCATCTACTTGGTCAACCAGATCCAGATGATCGATTGATTGGTTCAGTTGTGGCTACTGCTGTTGCAGTGATGAATGGAGCAAGTGTCATCCGAACTCACGACGTGAGAGAAACAAAAATGGCTGTCCAAATGGGGGAAGCCTTACGTAGGTCAAAGTGACATGAAGTATCATCCTGGTGAGCAATTTTGAAATGGGTTGATTGGTGTCCAAAGTACCTAGAAATAGTGCAGAGGCTTAACCTGGATTCTGATGCGGACAGAGCATCTACAAACCTCCTCACATCCATGCTTGAATCAATTGACCCGGCCCCTCTCCTGAAACGGTTATCTGACTGTATATCCGGGAGTCAGGTGATTGTGTGTGGTGCAGGCCCATCGTTAAAGCAACACATGGAATCGCTCATGAAAAGTGACGATTTCATAGATTCTGTAATCGTTGTTGCTGATGGTGCTTTCTCGGTCATTCTCGAACTTGGTCTTCATTGCGATGTGGTTGTGACTGATTTGGATGGAAACTTAGACCATCTTAGGGAAGTAAAAGAAAATGGCGCCCTTGTCATTGTGCACGCCCACGGAGACAATATTGAACATGTGAAATCGATTGTCCCCAGTCTGGGAGATATTTTAGGAAGCACACAAGTCGAACCAACTGATAGGGCTTTCCTGTGGGGCGGATTTACGGATGGTGATAGGGCGTGTCATATGGTCATTGAATATTCACCAGAACGAATCACGTTCGCAGGTATGGATTTTGGTACGACGGTTGGAAGATGGTCCAAACCGGGGCATGAGTATCACTTTCCTGCAAGTGAGAGAAAGAGGATCAAGTTGGAAATTGCTGAAGAGCTAATCTCTAGTCTTTTGAGGAGGACTAGGATAGACCATCTATTCCTTACTTAGACTAATCTTTCGTTCATTCTATGTTAGAAGAGGGGGGTCTATAGGAAACCCGCTTTGATACTCCACAGGTAACTGAAGACTAGGAAGGCTACACCTGCCATTATCATTCCAAGTATCATGAGTCTAGTTGCATATCCTGGTTGAAAGACATACTTGGAGGCGTAATATACCAGCCCAAGACCAGCCACACCCACTAGGATAATGACAGACGCAACAATTCCTTCCATTCCTAGTTGCTGATCAATCCCTGGTGCAATCAAGATTGGCGCACCACCCTGACTGCCTGCAATGGCTGGAGGGTTTCGGACCAGGGTGTAAATATTACCACCGAGAATGAATAGTACAGCAATGAACATGATTCCAAATATGACTGTGTCCGGAGGGCGAGTAGGCATTCCAAAGCTGGGCCTAGTGAGTCGCACTCTTGGCTTTACTATTAATCTCGGCCACCAAGGCTTCACATATCTAACCTCGAGCGGTCCCCATTTTGCGTCTGCTTTTAAGACTTACGCGATATGCAATGTTGTACTAGGTTATGCCACAACGGCTATTTGAACGTGTAATTGTTTGAGAAGAGAGGTGTGCAAGAATGTCTAGGGTGATGGTTATCACAGAAAAGCCTACTGCAGCAAAGCGCATCGCTCATGCTCTGGATGAAAACCAAGCCCCTACTGAGGTCAAAAAGCGTAGTGCTTCCTATTATGACTGTAGGAGGGGGAATGATGATCTCATCGTCGTTTATGCACTTGGACATCTTTTCGAACTCAAACAGACGGAGAAGGGGTGGACCTACCCGCGGATGGAAACTTCGTGGGTCCCAAAGTATGAGGTTGAGAAAAAGGCTACTCAGACAAAACCCATCATCAATCTGATAAAGCGGCTCTCAAAGGATGTCGACAGCTTCGTCGTTGCAACTGATTATGACATCGAGGGAAGTCTGATTGGCTATCTTACTTTGAAATACGCCTGTAAGGCGGATCCTAAGAGGGCTCAAAGGATGTTCTTCAGCTCTCTTACGGACTCAGAGATACAGAACGCCTATGACAATATGTCAAACACTCTAGATTTTCCAATGATTGAAGCTGGTCAGGTTAGACATGAGATTGATTGGTTATATGGAATCAACCTCACGAGAGCATTGACCCTTTCTGTGAAGAACACAGCGGGATGGTTCAAGATTGTGTCTACTGGAAGAGTTCAGGGGCCCACTCTCTCTTACGTAGCAGAACGGGAGCAAAAGATCAATCTCTTTGTACCACTTCCATTTTGGGTAATTCATGCAAAGACTATGCACAATGGAGTAGAGATAGAGCTAGAGTATTCCAAAAAACGCATAGACACCAAGAGTGATGCTGAAACCATTGCTAAGACATTGGATAGAAAGACGGCTCATGTTGACTCGATAAACAGCAGGACCACCTCTCAGCAACCGCATCCACCATTCAATCTTAGCACTCTCCAATCAGAGGCTTATCGACACTTCGGTTTCAAACCAAGTAGAACTCTTGCCGTTGCACAATCCCTCTATCTTGATGCACTTATCTCCTATCCCAGAACAAGTAGTGAGAAACTACCCCAGACCCTGGACCTAAAGGAGATTCTCAACAGGCTTGGAAAGATGAAGAGTTACACTTCAATGGTGAAACAAGTAGTTCAGGTAGGTAATTTCACTCCAGTCCAAGGGAAGAAGACTGACCCTGCTCATCCAGCTATCCATCCTACAGGAACAAAACCAACGAAAAGACTTACACCCAGTGAGAAGAAACTGTTTGATCTAATAGTGAGACGGTTTCTAGCACTCTTTGGTGAACCCGCAGTGAAAGAACACCTTCGAGCGGACATAAAACACGAGGAGCATGCTCTATACCTGAGGGGACTTAGGATACTGAAGCAGGGGTGGATGGAGTTCTATGGGTCCTATGCTAAGACAAACGAGCGGGAGCTTCCTGAGATATCCGAAGGAGACCCACTCCTATTGCACCCTGTTAACAATGAGGAGAAATTCACCCAACCTCCAGCGCGGTTCAATCCCGCCAGTTTGTTGAAGCTCCTAGAGCGAGAAAATCTGGGTACAAAGGCAACAAGAGCAAGAATTGTGGACTCAATCAAGTCCCGAGGATATACGCTTAATGACCGGTTTGAGTTGTCCACATTGGGCTATGCCCTCTTTGAAACTCTGGAAAAGTACCTTCCAGATATTCTCTCTCCAGAACTGACAAGATATCTGGAAAAAGAGATGAATGAGATTCAACAAGAAACTACGAACAGAGAAGATGTGTTAACAAGAGCGAAAGACGAGCTCCTAGAATTACTTGAGAATTTCAAATCACAGGAGGAGGAGATTGGAAACGACCTCGTAACGGGCTTACAGAGATACTGGAAGTCCAAAGAGGAACTTGGTAAATGTCCAACATGTAGGGATGGAACACTTCGAGTGATAAGGTCCGCCAAGACAGGGAAACGGTTTGTGGGATGTTCCAACTATAGCGAGGGAAAATGTGACCAGACGTTTCCGCTACCACAGAAAGGAGATTTATCACCTTTAGACAAGACATGTGAACATTGTGGATATCAGATGTTCCAAGTGACATCCGGGCGTAGAAAATGGGAAACGTGCATTAATTGGACCGAATGTCCGGGAAGAAAGGATGAACTCAAAGCACTCGAAGAACGACGAACAAAGCAGACAGAAAAAACTCAGGAGGATGCTAAGACGTGACGTTCTGTACAATTTGTGGTCGTGTGGCATTGAATGAGAGTAATCTCTGTCGCTATCATCAGGATGCACTGGACAGTCTGAGGTCATCCTACGAGCGCTGGAGAGAAGCAAGCGGAGTGAGCTGGGAGGAATATATCGAAAAACTCTGTCAGATAGATGAGTCTGGGCGGTGGGTGCTTGACGTGGCTGAGCAGATTAGGTCAGGAGATGATCTCTCAGCACCGACATGAGTTCCAGCATTCGTTCCCGAGTTAGTGAAGCCATTCCCACAACAAGCATGCATGTCTGATTAGTCCATGATGCTATCCTTTCAGCGAGCGTTCGTACTAATGTGCTTTCAATCTCTGTGGTGAAAAATCCGATCGAGGTTGGTTCAGAACGTCCTTGTCCAGGGGGGATTGCCATGGCAGACAGACCAAGCCTGAAACTCTTTGAGTCTGAAATCAGGACTAGCTTGCCATTTGTCAAAGTCATAATACGTATCTTAATGGTTCCTGCAGAGGTTTCTGACGAGAACTCGGTTATGTCATCGAACTCCATTGCTAATCAAGCTCCTGAGTGAAGAGGTAGGATAAATCACTAACGCATTTGGGTTTAGAAGCAACATGGTTATCAAGGCGTCGACTAGCAAATGAGTAGAGCTCTGATGACTGGAGATTCCTCGAGCTATACGGACTTTTTTCCGTATCCTGAAGCACGCGATGGTCAAGAGGACATGATGAAAAGAATAGAGGAATCAGTCAAGGCTGGACTCCACATTTGTTCAGAAGCACCAAATGGATTTGGAAAAACATGTGTAACACTTAGTGGTGTGTTGCCTTGGATAAAGAAGAAGAAAGGAAAGGTCTTGTACTGTGCACGTACCCATAGACAACTCGATCGTGTCATGGAAGAGCTTGAAGAGATATCGGAAAACAATGACGTGTCTGGTGTTTCTTTCCGTGGTCGTCGACATATGTGTTTGAATTCATTTGTGCTCGAGAATGCCGATTTCGTGGCACCGATTTCAGAGGTATGTGGGCAGTTGAAAGCAACCGGGAGATGCACATACTATGAAAATCTTCGTCGCGCAGGTAATCCAGAACAACTTCTGGAAGACATGCCGAAGAAGGTACTTACAGCCCCGGAGGTTGCAAAGATTGCTGCAGGCAGGTCGTTATGTCCATATGAGCTCACAAAACGTCTTGCCAAAGTTGTTGATGTGGTAGCACTTTCATACCTCTACGTCTTTGACCCTTGGATACTTGAGGTGTTCATCCCTGACCTTGACACACCTCCTTCAAAGATGGTGCTTGTGCAAGATGAAGCTCATAACGTACCAGCCACAGCCTTAGACTCGGCAAGTGACTCATTGACCATTGGAGCAGTAAGACAAGCACTACGCGAGGCAACAACATACAATGATGAACCTTCCAAAGATTTCAGTCGTGCACTAGCAAAAACAATCCTGGAACTCTCTTCAGATATGAAACAGGTTGAAGAAAGGATAGTGGATCCCCGTCAGATAGTAGAGTCTACCATCAAGATAGCTCAACTAGAGCATCAACCACAGATACTTGCACATATGAAGGATTTAGGGAACAAGATACGACGAGGTCTCTTGAAGGCTGGCAAATTCCCACGATCTTCAATCCACAGAGTAAGTGAGTTTCTTACCAGATGGTTAAGATGTGCAGAGAGGAAAGACTATGCTTTTCTATTAGCGTCCAGTAGGGGGTATGGAGAAACTAGGAGAGTTTCATTGGACCTTGTTGCACTAGACCCAACATCGGTCACAGAGAACGTTTTGAGCATGGTTCATAACTCGATAGCAATGTCTGGTACAATGTCACCATTGGATGCATATTCTGAGATGCTGGGCTTTGGATCTGATGCTGTCAAAGCGACATTTCAGAGTCCTTTTGCCAGAAGAAATAGACTCGGTCTGATTGTTAGTGGTTTAGACACATCATTTCAGAACCGAAGTAAGTCAACCTTTGAGCGAATGGTGGACCATTGTGTTGCTGTCGCGAGTGCCACCCCAAGCAACACAGGTATCTTCACCTCAAGCTACTCCGTAGGTAAGTCACTGATTGATGCAGGTCTCGCAAAGCGCCTCCGGCGTAAACTCTTCGTCGAGAAGTCAGGAATGAAGAGTGTTGAGAATGACAAGTTGATTGAAGACTTTAAAAAACAAGGAGACCAGGGCGGAGCGGTGCTTCTTGGCGTACAAGGTGGTCGTAACTCTGAGGGAGGAGATTTTCCGGGCACGACCATGGAGAGTGTGATAGTGGTTGGGGTTCCATACGCCAAGCCTACTCCAAGGATGGAGGCGCAGATCAACTACTATGATTCGAGATTCAACCAGAAAGGTAGAGATTATGCATATGTGCTTCCGGCGATGACTCGTGCTATTCAAGCAGCGGGTAGGCCGGTAAGGCGATTAGATGATAGAGGAGTAATCGTAATGCTTGACCAGCGTTTTGGTACACCCTACCTTAGTAGATTCATTCCATCTTGGTTAACTGATGTCACTCAGGTCATTCAAGACGATCCAGAAGTAACATCTCACCAGGTTGAGAGTTTCTTCATTGTTTAACAGTCACTAGTCAAGATACAATCTAGTGATGTTTCACCAAGCAAGATGGCACGGGCTTCGTCTTTGGTTATCTTTCTGTTACCACGAGTGAAACGTTGAACGAATAATTTCAGGGATTTGACATAGCCCTCTTTTGGTTCTAGGACACTGTCATTCTCTGTTTGGGGGCGTCCAGACCTTCCAGCTATGAGTATAGCAGATGTTTGGTCAGAGGTCGCTCCTCCTGAAAGTGTTGTGTGATGTTCGTTGACAAGTTCAACATCTAGACCTGGAAATTGATGGTTCATGTTTCTGAGGTACAGTGTTGAATACAATTTTGATCCTGTGCCTGCACGCACAATTGTTTTACAAGCTGGAAAAAGACGAGAAACGTAAGTTTCTAGGCTCGATGAAAATCGAGCCGCATCTCCTGGAGATGCAAGTGATTTCTTGAATGTCACAACACCATCGATGACAAGAGCCACTCCAAATCGCATTCCAGGGTCAATTCCTATCACTGCAACTGCTGGATTATGAATGTCGTTCAGTTTGGACATTATCTCAATTGATGTGAAGTCAGGATTTAGATTCTCATCAACAATGATGATAGTGTCATGATTATTGGAGTCCTCAAGTGTTGTTATGACTATTTTTGCGTCCTCACAACGAGAGTCGCCTGGATGGCAGACTACAAACTTTAGGTCGAGTTTCTTCAAGAGCTCGATGACAAGATAGAGTAGTCGGGGATTCTCTGTGGCTATTGCAACCTGCCATCTAAGCATGATGTCGGTCCTTCTAGATATGCTTATCACTCGAGAGTGACGACATAAAGGCAGTGAGATTGAATTTGATTCTTCCGTCTGGGGTATCGTTACTTGATCGCATTCTTAATGGCGGACTCAACACAGGTTTATTCACACACGTCTATGGAGATGCGGCTGCAGGGAAAACTACACTTGCACTGCAGTTCGTGACAAATGCGCATAGGCTTGATTTCGGAACCATCTATGTGAACTCTGAAAGCACATCACCTGTTCGTCGACTTGAACAGATGACAACTCGGTCATTTGGCGATCTTGAAAAGATGGTGAAGATTCTAGCTCCAAAGGGTTTCAATGAGCAGGGTGCGTTGATTGACGATTTGGAATTATACTTGCGTGAAAAAACAAAACTCGTCATAATTGACACTTTGACTAGATATTACAGACTGGAGTTGGAAGATAAGAAGACAAACTATGTTAAACATCGCGAGTTAAATCGGCAAGCAGGGGTCTTGAAAGGACTTGCAAGAAACCATGAAATTGCGGTACTGGTTTTGAATCAGGTTAGATCACAGCTCAAAGGTGTTGATGACTTCGAGCCTGTAGCAAAGAACATTTTGGAATATTGGTCGGATTATACGATAAAGTTGCGTGTCACAAAAGGAACAGGAGAGAGAATCATCAAACGAATTGAACCTGAAGGAGAATTTTCTGATGGACGACTCTTTCTAGTTGAGGGCGGCTTTTCATCCGAAAGGCCAAATGAGAAAGAGTGAAATTGGATAACTAGACGGCACACACACGGAGTATTACTCGATGTACGAGGAACTAGCCATCTTCGAGCTATCAATCTGGCTTGGATTAGCTGCGTGGATTGCAAACGCCACACCTGTGTTAGGTGGTGGTGGAAGACCTATCGATGGAGGTAAGCATTATCGTGATGGTCGGCGTATATTGGGTGATGGTAAGACAGTACGAGGGTTCATTGTAGGGGTGTTTTTTGGTACACTCACCGGTGCAGGACAGTTCCTTGCAGCTCCTTACCTAAGACCAATACTGGCGCAGTTCGTAACAATAACACCAGAGATGGATTATGTCCTCAGTATTAGTATCCCAGTAGCATTTCTTTTGTCGGTAGGATCTCTGATGGGAGATGTGGTTGGCTCATTCATCAAGAGAAGAGTCAATGTAAAGAGTGGTGACCCTTCACCATTTCTTGACCAGATAGGATTCATAATCATGGCATTGATCTTTGCATCACCACTTATAATTCCAAGTCCCATTTTTGTGATAATCTTGATACTAACAACATTGGGAATTCACTGGCTTAGCAATGCATTGGGCTATTTGCTAGGGTTGAAAAAGAATCCGTGGTAGTTTGTATATTGGGAAAACCATAAAAGGTGACTAAAAAGACACTATGCCATCCAATCAATTCCATTGGACTGCTTCAATGTTCCAGTGATTTGATGGGTGCTCAAGTTTCTATTAACCGGAGTAGTCCTAACAATGATGGTCAAGGATTGCATGCAATCGGACGTAGTGTACGTTTCAGTACCAGGAACCAGAGAAGATGTTCTTCAGCTGATGGCTGAAAAACAAATCAATGGTGTTCCAGTTGTGAAAAAGGGATCAAAGTCACTTGTTGGAATAGTCACTAGGACCGATCTTCTTCGTAAGGCAGATGAGAATCAGTTAGCAATGCTAATGGTCAGGGACCCGCAGACCGTTTCACCTAGGACTGATATCAAAAGAGCTCTCAAGTTGATGATTGAGAAGAAATTCAGAAGACTTCCGGTTGTTGAGAAAGACGAACTGGTAGGATTAGTTTCAATCCCTGATATTCTTGGAGCCACTCTTGAAAATGACAAGAAATATGGTACAATGGAACTTGCTGATTTTGTTGACCGAACAGTAAATGCGGTTTGGGAGAAAACGCCTCTTCCACTCTCATATATGATAATGGAGATGGCTGGTAAGCACGGTCTCGTTGTGCTTGGTGAGGGAGGAGGTGTAGTAGGCATGATCACCGTGAGTGATTTTATTCGCCTCTCCGAAGTCACAGTTGAAGACAACATTTCACAGACCTTTAGTGGCACAGATAGTAATGTGGACTGGGGTTGGACTTCAAAAGATTTCCTTGTCGTGACCAAGAAACTCCTTCGACTGCCGAGCACTGCAGTGGAAGAAGTGATGACAAAAAACATCATTAATTTCAGTGAGATTACGACTATAGCTGAATGTATCAAGACTCTTCGTACTGAGGATATTGATCAAGCGCCTGTCCTGTCTGTCACTGGAAGCCTCATTGGTATGATTGAGGACCGAGAACTGTTACATCTGGCTCTAAAATCTCTAGGTACAGACTAGGATTCGAAGTAGTCAGTCAACGAGGTTTGTTCTGAAATGAACAATGAATCCAGAGAGGCTGTGATTAGCTTCAATCGTTCCTGTAGATACTGATCTAGACCATGTTCTTCAATGATTTTTCGTGTCACTTCTAGATACTTGGAGATGTTCTTCTGCCTGACTGTCAATGAGAGTTTATTCCCACAGATGCAATTACCAGACAAGGGAATTCTTCTATAGATTCTTCGACATTTCTGGCACTGAATTTTTTGTGTAGAGTATGCTCTCAGATTACCTCGAATATCACGGAAGAAATGATGAGAGAGAACTCGTTCGGCGACATCTTTTGCATCGACTGCTGATATCAAGGTGGCAAGTTTCAATTGAGCATTTAATTTCTCGTCCATGCTACCCAATATCTTGTATCTAGTATTCTTTGGACCTGCATCGAATGATGATGTGCTATGTGTGAATCCAAATCCTTCGTATTGTGCAGCTGAATTAAGTCGTGATGCAATTATGTCAACAAGGTTTTCCACTTCCTTTGGATGTCTTGCATCGACGACCATATTGTAAAACTCAGCAGGATATCGTCTACAGACCTCGATATTGTGACTCTCGTCGTCCACCTCAGTTGGGTTAAGGATGACTGATAGGACCAAGGGTGCATCCATGAGACCACCTCTTCCAGCTGGAAGATAGCTCTTGGAGAAGTTTAGAAGTGCATCAAGAACTAATATGAGAGCATCCTCATCACCATCACAGTTTCGCCTTTTTGCTGCATGCCAATATGGATGAGCATAGCAGACACTAGCATTAGTGAACCCAATAATACGACCGATTATTCCAGCCGATGTGTGAGGTGCAAGACCAATGACAAGTTGACCAATGACGTCTTCTTGAGCATCAAATCGGTAATACCGGTTCAGGCCGTATATCTTCTCTAAACAGTCATCAATGAATCTTCCAACTTTTACCAAGTAGATTGCACAGTTCTCTGATACAACGATATCCTGAACCTTGAGTTCTACTATTTGGTCATCAGAAATTAGGGGCTCTCCATCTTGATCGGTGATGTAACCCAACTCATGTAAGCGGCTGATAGTGGTCCCTGTCTCCTTTGGTGTGAAATGTGTCAGTGGAGCATCAGTGGCGTCGAACCGGGCAGTTCCATCACGATAGCAGTACACATCGTGTTTGGCTCGCAGAAACCCCTTTCCAAGGTATTCGGGAATCTTGTAGTCACTAGTGAGACCGAGTACACCACGGACGCCATGCGCTTCAAACTCGCCAATCTCGGTCTTAACACGATTGATCAAGCTAGATATATCGATTGGTATCTTTTTCGTAACCCGTATGAGGTTCACATCATGACTGTACTGACACATGCCTGTGTTGGGATTGACTGGTCTACCACATTCCTCATGGGAACACCATGGTTGAACTTCGGTATGTACTCCACATTGTGGACATCTCGACTCAAAGGTTTCTGATGAGCAACTTGGACACACTCGAGAAACCATTTCAAGTTCAATACCATTCGTTTCAGGTATCTCTAGTCCAACCGAATCTTCCTCGAACGAATCTAGTGTTGAGATGTGTTCTGTACTCTTTGCTACCTCTTCTATTCGACGTTCAGTTCCTTTTGTACGACCAACGGGGAACAGTGCTTGAACTGGCGGTTTCATCCTACGTTCTTCAGCCTTCTCGGGGCGACCCATCCTCGCACCAATAGAAAACCCAACCTTATCCATCAATCTCACAGAGGCGACCGAATTCATTAGTTCGAGCGATGTCTTGCCTTTCGGTTTAGCGTCTTTCTTGCCAAGCTGTGCTAGGATGGACACAGAATCATCGCTAAGGTGAATTTTCTTTTTGTTAGATGACAACGTGTGAGGTATAGCCGCCATCTCAAGCAATCTCTTGTTCTCAGAGTTAAAGGGTAGAGTCATGGTAGAGTCTTTGATACTATGTTTTGTGAGAAGCCACTTTCTCAACTTGAGTGCTTCTTCAGGATTGAGTGCCATCCAACGATATAGATAGACTGGATGAAGTGGAATCTTGAGCTTCTTGGATAGATGTACTGCTTGAGATGCACTCGGCGTCTGGATGAGTGGCAGTTCAATCAGCTGATTAACAACCTCAGGGGTCATATCAGATTTTGAGAGACGTTTACTTAGCTCAGGCGAGGTGATTTTGGAAACAGCATGGTCAAGGTCATGAGACCACCATTCTTCACAATATCCTGAGGGAACAAGTGGATGGTTATTTTCGCGAAACTCGCCCAGAGCTACTAGAATATCACCAAGGTATAGAATCTGTTCGACCTTGCCCTCTAGCATCTTAGCTTCATCATTATTCTTCACGCGGACTACAGAACCATTCTTCAGGAGAACGATTGGCCCTTCAATAGAGTCAACAGGAGTTACTATGGAACCCTTTCCAGGTCGCTCGGTCCTGATGTGAGTGCCAGTTGCCAGAAACTCTTCTACAATGTACATGGTTGCTGGATGCACACCAACTCCTGCAAGACCTGTGTTTCGAGACCTGCCATACCTCAGCCTGAATCCGCCAACACGTGATGGATGAGAGAATACAGGTCGTCCGCCGATCACGTCTGCCAGATAATCAGACTTTGGTTCAAGAGTCTTAGCGGCAAAGTCCTCCTCCTCGGTACTTGTCTTGGATATCTTGGTTGCAAGTTCGTTCAACCACTCCCAACCAGAAATCTTCATGCCACTTACAATTTTTGACAATTTTGCAGCTTTGCCCACAACACCGTCATTAAGGACAAGAACAGCTCCACCACGAACTCGATTGCTCTCAATGCGATCTAAGTCTCGACTCCCAGAAACCTCAAACTCTTCGGTTGGGTCCCCAGTCAACATTATTGGAAGTCTCGATGCTACAAAGCGGATCGATTCTGGGTCAACGGGATACTGTAGATTGGCCATTCTTGCGTAGAGCTCGACTTCTTCTAGAGCACGTTCGGTTTCTTCTACAGTTGCTTTGAATGCAGGTAGGTTTAGTACTTGACGTACATAGTCAGCCACAAGGACCGTCATTGCGGCCTCAGTCCCACCTGCAGCACGTATTGGTCCAGCAAGGTATAATGCCAGATATTGATCATCACCAGACCCTCTTATGCTGACCTTTGATATTCCCTCAAGGGGAGCAGCTGTGATACTCTCTGTCAGAATAGAAAGAGCTACCCGGACTGCTTTGTCAGCAGCTTTCTCAGCATCTTCAATCCCACCAAGTTTTCCCTCTGCAATCTCTTTAGCCACAGCAAATGCAACTTCTTCGCGAGATTTGTCCTCTTGTAGCTCACGGATTCTTTTTGCGACTCCAACAGGACCCTCAAGAGTAGCTTCAACACGTGCAGCTACATCATGCGCAGGAGGTATCTCGACCTTGGTAGTCGGGTCAAATCCTTGTAATCGAGCAGTTTCTGCAATGGCATAGAGTGTATGGATTTCCTCGTTTAGTACACTGAAATACTGCTCGTAGAAAATACTATGTTCGGGAAGACTCAGTTCAGGCTCGGTCACAACAAATCACCCTGATTCTGTCGTGATTGTGTATTCTATGTTTCGTTTGGTGACCCTAGAAATTCCCCAAGCTCGTGCTTCTTGAGGAGATTACTTTAAAGCATCTGGACATGACCATAAAACGGCCTAAGCCACCATATGTACATTGGAAGGTGACCCACTTGCTCACTCTTGAGGAAACAATTGAACTGATTCTGAAACACAGGTCCGATTATGAACGCAAAGATATTTTGTCAATGATCGAGGAGAAACGGGAGGAACTGGGACGAGAGGTAATCAATGACGAGTCTGCTGCTATGATAGTAGCAAGAGAGCTCGGGGTGGATTTACACCAGATATCACCGAAAGCACGTCAGAGAATTGTAGATATTACAGAAGCTACTAGAAGCATAGCACTTACTGCCAAGATTATCAACATTGGTACAGTTCGGACATTCTCCCGAAAAGATGGGGGAGGAGAAGGCAAAGTTGCAAGCATTATGGTTTCAGATGATACTGGAAGTATCAGGCTTGTCCTGTGGGATGATCTTACAAATGCTGTTTCTGAGGATGTCATATCTATTGACGATATTATCCAAGTGCGGGGAGCATATGTGAAGAAAGGACTTGGTGATGCTTTAGAACTGAACTTGGGTAGGATGGGACAAATCAGAGTCCTTGAAGATTATGAGATTGAAGATCTTGGTATCGACTTTGCTGATTCATCAACAGGGGACCAGAAAATATCTGAGCTCAAAGATGGACTATTCAACATCAGCTTGAAAGTGAAGATTCAACGAGTTTTTAGACTGTCGACGTTTACTAGACAAAGGGATGGTTCTGAGGGAAGGGTTCTAAGTATTGTAGGAGCTGATGAAACTGGGACTGTCAGACTTGTCTTTTGGGATGATAAAGCCTCAGAGATGGAGGATGCAGACGAGGGAGAGGTCATCCAACTCAGAGGAGTAAATACCAGATTAAATCGTGATGGTTCCGAAGTTGAGGTACACATTGGTCGTGCGGCTTCAATCGAGCGTGGTCTTAAGGAGAAGATTGACGCCGTTGAAGCAGCTCCGTCTGGGGGTGTATCAGAACCACTAGGAATGAAGGCAATCGTAGATCTCACAACTGGAATGTGGGATGTTGATATTGAGGGGAAAGTTGTCACGATTTATGACGTGAATACCTTCACAAACAAGGATGGACAAGAAGGGCGGGTTAGGAACGTCATTCTTGCAGATGAGTCGGGCAAGACTCGTGTTACATTTTGGAATGATGACGTCGATAAGATAGAGAAGATCAAAGACGGCGATGTCATCAAGATCCTTCATGGATATGTGAAAGAGGGATTCAGAGGTGGCGTGGAATTCCAAGTTGGACGGAAAGCAGAGATTCACATTAACCCCAAAGGCTCCAAACTCAAGAAATTGGATGTGTCACAGGTTTCCCTTCAACCTATGGCTAAGGCATCAAGAGTTCTTATTGGCGACATTGATGACCAAACGGAGGGAAAAAATGTAGAAATCTGTGGCATTGTTGTTAATTTGAGTCAGACAATAACTCCAATATACCAAGCGTGCCCAAGTTGTAATAAGAAGTTAGATGAAACAGATGATGGATATGTCTGCAAGTCCTGTGGAAAAATCGACAAACCTGAGCCTCGAATGCTATACAAAATAACTATAGACGACGGGTCGGGTTCAATCAGAGTTACGCTGTTTGGAAAAGTTGGAGAAGAATTGTTACAGATGACTGCAGAAGAAGCTAATGAGATGATCAAGAAGTCTGGAAAAGGAGAACAGCCCTTGGTCGAGAACGTAGACAAGGTTGTTGGCAGGTATATTGCAATTCATGGTCGTGTTAAGAAGTTCCGAGATTCACTCGATCTTTCTGCAAGTGGTTTTGAGTTTGCAGACCCGGTAAGTGAGATCAAACGAATCAAAGAGGAGATTCAGAAAGAGGTGGGCTAGAAACTCTATTTACTTGCTTCGATGAGTGTTTCCATTCCTGATAGAAAAGTATCCACATCAGAACGGTTGTTGTACAGGTAAAAGCTGGCTCTTGCAGTTCCCTTCTTTGGGTCAATCCCCATCTGATAATGAAATGGTCCAACACAGTGCCAACCGCTACGAACCATGACATTGAGTTCATCATTCAAGAATGTGGCCACATCATGTGCTGAGGGAACTGTGTCAACGGTGAAAGTGACCAAACCGGTCTTTATGTTGATGTCATCGGTTCCAAGAATGTGAACATGCTCCATTTCGCTTAGTCGTTTTAGAACCACTTTAAGTAGTGAGCGTTCATGTTTTTCAATCTCATGCATTCCAATGGCTTGAAGGTATTCTGCTGCTGCACCTGCGCCTATAGCACCAGCATAATTCTGTAATCCAGCCTCAAACTTCTCTGGTGGAGGCAAGTATTCAGGAAGAATCTTACCATTCTCAAAACGAACATCACTCACAGTATCTCCACCATAAAAACACATGTTCATTGATTCGAGATGGTCCAACTTGCCATATAGTACACCCATCCCTGTTGGTCCGCACATCTTATGGACTGAGATTGCTGAAAAATCAACATCAGTCGATTGAACATCAAGTGGATGGTGTGGGGCATATTGAGCATCATCACACATGACCAGTGCATCGCGGTCGTGTGCAATTTCCACAATTTCCTTCATCGGCGCGATAGTGCCAGTCACATTGGATGAATGAACAATCGATACCAGACTTGTGTTGTTGTCTATTGCTTTCTTCCAGTCTTCTATGTCAAAGGTACCGTCAGATTGTGCCTTAACTATCTCGATAACTAGGTCATCTTTTCGGGCTCGTTCTACAAAGGGGAGTGAACCACTGTGATGTTCTAGAGACGTTGTGATTATCTTAGAGCCCTTTGGTAATTTGACTGAACTTGCAACGATGTTCAGTGACTCTGTGGCATTTTTTGTCCAGATGCATTCTTCTTCCTCAGCGGCATTCAGAAATTTGGCAAGCTTTCCTCTAGCTGCAGAATATGCGTTGGAAGCCTCTTCTCCAAACTTATGGATACTTCTTCCTCCACAGGCAGGGTATTGCTCATAGTACTCGTTCATCGCATTGATGACCTGTCGAGGTTTGAGAGCCATGCATGCACTATCCAAATACACCACTGGACGTCCGTTGATTGTACGTTCAAGGGCAGGAAAGTCACTTCTAATCTTGGTCCAGTCTACCATGCTAATCAGTCCTTTACCATTTGCCACCGGTAACCTCCCTTGCCGAATTTCTTTGTGATTAATCCTGCTTCCACCAGCTGATTTGCGGCAGCCACGAAGGCATCGCCACCAGCACAATCAGTGCAAAGATCGGCATACTCGTCAGTGCTAGCAATCCCAAGTATATCTGTAGTTGTCAATGACTCGGCATTTTCAAGGATTTTGAGAACACACTGAGCGTTTTTTGAGAGGTCTGTCATCGCTAGCCGAGGCGGAACAACTGGCAATAAGAAGCCTTCGCAATAGACTGTAAGGTCATTTAACAAAACGCTTAAATTAACACCTGAGCCGGAGAGCCCGCTCTATTTCTTTCGGGGCTGCTGCTCTGACATGTGTGAAATAGGTAAAGGGTGAATCATCATGGGAAGAAGAAGAAGACAAAAAGTACGTCGACGACCACAGAAACGCATTCCAGACGTATATCCATGTCCAGATTGTGGAAATACAGCCATTAAGATTGAACTTTATCGTGATAATGGAATAGCTACGGTGAAGTGTGGATCGTGTGGATTAGAAATGACCGTTGATGATGTCAACCCTCTTACTGAACCAGTGGACATCTATGGATCATTCATTGACCGATTCTATGAGAGCCGAAAAGCAGAAGCTTGACACAGTACAAGGTCTAACATTCAGCAATGGTTATAAGTGGACTCAGTCCGAGGGCACAAGATTCTGATGCAGACCATTCAAACATTCATTTCCATCCTATTCATATTACTTGCTGCAATGGGAATCTTGGCACTCTTGCTTACAATGGGCTATATGATCTATGGTGAGGAAGAAGAAGAATAGACTACGGGATGTTGTTCCCGATGACACGCTCGATGTTACGAACTGCTTTTGAAAAGGTAGCACCACATATTTCCAATCTTGAAGCTGTGAAGATGCTTGTTGAGGAGATTGAAAAGAGTACTGATTCTCTTGAGTCAGTTCTAAGTGAGTTGGAATCCAAACTGGAAGATACAGAAGTTACTTTCAGGACTGATATACGCATCTTGATTAACGAATGTCGGCATCTGGGTGATAGGAATAACAATAGCAATCATTAACAAAGATGGATAATTGTGAAACAGATATCGAAAGTTCTCACAAACGAGTCTTTGTTTTACTAAGATTAGTGGTTGTTCTCAATGTATCTTTTCACCCACGATTCGAGTTTTTTCAAAAATGGGTCGTTGTTAATGATGTAGAAGTGGCTCAACTCACCCTCCGATAGACTCGATTCAAAACCCTGAAAGAGAGAATCGGGTGAATCTTCACCTGTGTTTTTGATGGTGATTTTATGAATTGGCTCTCTACTCGACCTTTCGACAGGATAGATACCAAAGATGAAGCTGGAATTAGTAGATTTGATGACACGGAGTTCACATTGGGGACTAGTCTTTGTGTAACCTAAATCCCTGAGGTCTGATATCAATAGATCCTCGAGTTTTGAGTAGTTGGCGATTTGTTCTTGCAAAACCTCTGATGTGATTAATTCCAAGATTCTGTTACGTTCTTCCTCTGCACCACGACCATGTGTTAGTTCAATTGTGTGTCGATTACCTTTGAAGAAAAGTCCTGAAACTGTGGACACTGCCTCCCATTTGAGATGTGTTTCATCTTCCCAAGATACGCTAACTATCCATTGTTGTTTATTGACTTCTAGATAAGTTCCTGGTGTCAGCTTTTTCAAGACTAATCCATTGTTTCGGAGGAATATCCGGATGAACTTCTCCTCGTGAAAGACGATACTTTCATCTTTCTCTGATACTGTCGGTAATGATACTTTCAACTTGTACAGTTTCCCTGCATAGAGTCGCCCCGGTGCTAGAAGGCCATTGATATCCTCACCAGTCATGATTTTTCCAAGCTGTCGCTGTACTTCTCGAGAGCAGTCTGAAGATAGTGTGATTTTCCAGCACTCACCATGGTCTACTGCATCACCAATAGATATGGGACAAGTGGTCTTATCATGAGCAATACCGACTTGAATAGTGTCTACTTCGTCTAAGAATTGAGCGATTCGCTTTGGAAGTCTCTCAGGAGTGGATCGTGCAGCCTTAAAGGAAACGTATGGTCTTAGGAAATCTAGTTCACCAAACTGGACGTCATCAAATACACTCCAAGTCACATACACTCCAGAATCTGTGAACATCGGTCTACCCTTTAACATAGGCCACCTGAGGAGTGAAATTAGGTCAGTAGTATATTCTAGTATAGCGCTCTGAAGCTGTTCTCCATTTTCCTCATCGGTGAAAGTCACTTTGCACTTATCGTCCTTCATTATCAGATGCACCGTGACCGGAGTAGGTCGAGTCACAGACCCAATATACCTTCTGAGAGAATCCACCACCCGGTTGTAGAAGGACTCTATTGGGGGTCCTGTCGACACCGGTTTGGTTCTATGGGCTTTAGGGAATGTCTGTCGGATAGCGCGAAGCTGTCCTACAGTTGAACGCCCCCGACTTATCACTTCAAGACATCCTGATTCAATTGCTTCATCATCACCAACCGATGAACTCCATACTTCTATTCCCTCTTCGGTCTTAGAACCAGTCATTATGATCTGAGGAAGTCCTAAGACGTCGCCTAGGTTGTGTTGTGTCAAAACCTCTTGACTGGTTTCAGCCCAAAGAAAACCATCCTTTGCTACAGGTCTATGAGTGAAGCAACCTACAAGCATTCTCGCATCATTAGTAGGATCTTGAAGCACCACCCACCAAGGTTTAGTTACATCCAACTCATCCTCAAACTTGATTCCAAATAACCTCTCTTGATCGACCTCATCTTTAATGACCTCTATTTTGATTCGAGGTGTAGGAACTTCCAGAAGAGATTGTGTCATCAACTTATTCGGAGCACGATAGAGTCGATGTGAGTTGATTTTTCCAGATGTCATTGCCTGAAATGACAAAGCATCCATAGTATCAGGAAGTCTGAACCTCAAGAGATCAAGAATACTGGGTGGATCAATAGGAGTTCCGTCTAGAGTTGCTTTTGTGAACGTGATATCATCAGACACTCCCCGAAACTCAGTATCCAATTTTGAGAACAGTAGTTCAAGTGTTTCTACTGAATCTTCTACAATGGTTTCTTGAGGCCAGAGTCTCACAAGCCAAGGAACAAGGGTCAGCGAGAGAAGCTTCATCCGGTTGCGAAGTGATTTTTCTGG
>MEHG01000016.1 GCA_001940705.1 Candidatus Thorarchaeota archaeon AB_25 | reverse complement strand
TGGTGAGCATGAAATGGAGTATACTACGTTGCCCAAGGTCCTAATTCGTTGTGAGAATCGATTCACAGAAGAAGAGATTGTGCCAAAAGGTAAAGCCAAGGATAATTCTAACTCCGCAGAATAATTAAGAGTGGGACCTTGAGTCCCTCTCCTCTCATTTGAAAAATAACAAACAGATACTGGTCTATCCAGTTCGCTTGATGATATGATATCCAAACTTTGTTTTGACTGGTTCGTTTGTCATCGCACCTACCTTCAGATTGAATGCAGCTCGTTCAAACTCAGGCACCATCTGTCCCTTGGAGAACCAACCGAGGTCTCCACCCTTTTTCTTTGATGGGCATGTACTATATTGTCGACAGATGTTCTTGAAATCATCACCCTCTTTGATTCTATTGATTAGAGCGAGTGCTTGACTGTGTTTATCAACTAAAATGTGGCTTGCGCGTACCTTGCCGGCTTTTCCTTTTGCCATTGAAATCACCAAGATTCTGCGTTTGTTTCAGGTGATGAGGTCTTAAACTTGTCCAAAGGGTTACCTATCCGAGGCTTTATGTCGAATTATGTAGTGACTGCTTTACTAGTAGGCTGATGTCACATGAAAGCGACAGTGTTCCATGAGCACGGAGCTCCTGAAGTGCTAAAGTATGAAGACTTCCCTGACCCTGAGGTCGGACCCAATGCAGTTACCAATGTCAATCTATTATTCTGGAAACAGCTCGAGATACTTGGTTCCACCATGGGGAGTCGCTCGGAACTTCGTGATGTCCTCAAGCTTGTCTGGAATGGAAAACTACAACCTATTGTAGACCGTGTTTTACCATTATCAAAAGCACAGGAAGCCCATAAGATTCTGGAAAAAGGAGAGCAATTCGGTAAGCTTGTCTTAAATCCATGACCGACCTAGTAATACCCCGATACGCACCACAATCAGACACCCTTTCATTATGTTCTTTGCAATGGATTGTCTTGGTGTACAATGAGAGTCGTCACTATCTGCCTCCCCGAGTCTTATGTTGAAGGCGTGGATGAACTGATTGGTCAAAACAAATATCCCAATCGTTCAGAAGTCATCAGAATTGCTATCCGCGACCTACTTGTTGATGAGCTCTGGGGCGACCGAAAACCCTCCAACAGTCTACCTCTTGTTGCACAACTTCAGAAATTAGCCCAATTACAAGAGATACCTGAAGAACCTCCATTAGGGTAGATACAACCGAACTATCTTTTTCTATAACTGCATGATACAAATGCAGGAGCAAGACGGGGACAAGTATTGCTCTCTCTATTAGGAGCCAACTCAAATATGTCAAGATTCTTCCGACGAAAAAAGAAAGATGAAGAAAAAGCTGAGTCAAAGCCAGATGAAGAGGCTGCGGCTGTAACTGAAGAAGCGGTTGCAACTGAAACAGAAGCACTTGAAGAAGGGCCCGCTGCTACCGAGGTTGCAGAACCAGTACCAGAGGGTAGAGGGGACACAATACCCTATCACGATTCTATACAAGACCGATTGGTGTACATGCTCAACGATCCAAAGATGGCCAATGGGCTAGAGGGAACACATGAATTCGAACTTGAGTTCATGGCAATGGGAGAACGTTTCTGGATTGGAAAAGTTCCTCTTGGTGAGATTGAAACAAAGATTGGTAAAGCAGCTGATGAAGATGCTCACATCAGAATCTCAAACGATGCTGTTAGTGAACTTCTTAATGCAGCCACATTCGCAAAGTTCTCAGAGCTCTATCTACAGTTCTACAAAACCTCTGATGCTGGAAAGTTCATCAAGATTGAAGCAAGAAAACCAATCTCTGATATGAACCGAAGAGGATACGCTCGGGTTCCAGTGCTAAAGCTACTCATTGGCGCTGCACGATAGACTAGTGCTCTCCAGCAATAGGTTAAAATCGAGCATCAGACCCACCTGAATCATCAGGTGGTAGTATCTTGTCCGAAATCAAGACTCCCGTAGTCATAATTAACTTCAAGACTTATCCGCAAGCCACAGGCGCAAAAGCTGTAGCACTAGCGAAGATATGTGAAGCTGTAGCAAAAGAATTCGAGGTGCCCATTGTAGTCGCACCCCAGATTTCTGATCTTTACAGAGTAGTCCAGGCTGTTGATATCCCCGTGTTCTCGCAGCATATGGATCCTGGTGAGCAAGGACGATTCACTGGCCATGTTCTGGGTGAGGCTCTTGTTGAAGCCGGTTGCTCTGGAACACTACTGAATCATTCTGAAAACAGGATGCAGCTTGCAGATGTTGAATTGGCAGTGACAAAGGCTAGGGAGCTGAAACTCTACACAGTCGTGTGTACTAACAACCCTACGGTGAGTGTTGCCGCTGCTACAATGAAACCAGACTCAGTGGCAGTTGAACCTCCCGAGCTAATAGGCACAGGAATCTCTGTTTCACAAGCACAACCTGAAGTGATTAGTGGGACTGTTGAGCTAATCCGGAACGTAAACAAAGAAGTCGTCATTCTTTGTGGAGCTGGTATCAGCAACGGTGACGATGTGACTGCAGCTATGAAACTTGGTTCTCAGGGTGTCCTTCTAGCTTCAGCAGTGGCAAAATCTGACAAACCTGCTGATGTCCTGAAAAGCCTCGCAGGTCCATTAAGAAAATAGCACCTTCCGGATGATTTTTCACGGTACATAGGGCTCCTCGCATAGGCGAGTCGATTTGAAAGTAACCTTGGAGTGTGCTCACTGTCTGCTTGAAAGAGCAATCAATCAGGTGAAGCTTGCTACAGATGATCCTGACCTCAGGATGAGAGTAGTTGAGGCTATAACACAATTCCTGGGTGAGAACTTCAATGGTGATGCTGTTCCCAGTCATATTGGCACAGACAGAGACCTTCTCGTACAAGAAATGACTGGAAATGACCCATATGAAGAACTCAAACACGAATCAAATGAGATGGCACTCGGCATTCTCCCTGAGCTCCAGAAGCTTGTGGATGAGCATGAAGATCCAATAATGCGATTCCGTACAGCCACATTGATTACCGCTGCCGCCAACGCGATAGAATTTGATGTTTCAGGTCGTGAGTTCAGCCTCGACGAATTGCGGTTGATTATTGATAATGTTGAAACAGACCTTGCTATTGACCAAGTGGAAGAATTCATGACTTTCCTCGGTGATGTGAAGGAGGTCCTCTTTTTACATGACAACGCTGGTGAGGTTGTCTTGGACATGATTCTCATCCGTGAAATTAGACGTATTGGCCCCAAAGTCATAGCCGTTGTCAAAGGCGGACCAATTTTGAATGATGCTACAATGGTTGATGCTGAAGAAGTGGGTCTCTCCAATTATGCTGATGAAGTCCGAGATACAGGTGCGGCGGCAATCGGAGTAAATTTGGAACGCAATTCAGAGGAGTTCAAGAAACTGTTCTCATCCGCAGAACTGATAGTGGCAAAAGGAATGGGCAATTTTGAGTCATTAACTGAGTTTGACCCGTCTTGTCCAACTATTCACATCATGCGGACAAAGTGCAACCCCGTCGCTGAGCATGTTGGTGTGCCACGAAACAAGAATGTTGTATTAATACGGATGCCGCCTGACACAGATTAGGTGTATTAAGCCATATCATCTTTGTAAGGTCTCAAAGCCCTTGCAAGACTTCCTGATTCTGTGAACTCTATTTTCATCTCAGGAAAATCGAGACTGATGACATCCCTGAGTCTCTTCATTCCAGGCTCTTCTGTTGTGAAAGCCCCAAGTTCCAATGTGTTGACACCTTCTTCATTAGCGAGCAATCGAATCTCTGGAGATAGGTCTCCCGTGACCAACGTGTCAAGACCTTGATTCTTTGCGCTGATAACCTCGGGCATATCCACGTTGCTTCCCGCAATGACAAGCACATCCTTGACTTCGTCATCAAGGTCGCCTGAGAACAGAATTGTTTCTAGACCCATCTTCCCCGCCAAGTAGTTCACAAAACCTGATTGATTCTTAACCCCTGGAGGTTTGCAGATTCTGCCGATGGGTGCGAGTTCGCCAAAGTCACTCTCAGCCATGAAATCGCCTTCTTTCTTGAATCCCAGAGTTTCCACAAGCGCGTCATTCAATCCGTCTCGCTTACAAAGCCATCCACTTCCAATAACATAGGCTGAGATGTAGTTCTTTGTCAGCAGTCTAACTCGAACAAGATCCAGTCCCGATAATCTATCAATTGCAAATGGAAACAATGGGCGATAAGTGACTAGAAGATTGACCTTGTCCTGTGTAGCTTTTGTGACTACTCGTGCTGATGGATAAGTAGCCA
The DNA here is from genome assembly GCA_001940705.1 of Candidatus Thorarchaeota archaeon AB_25. Taxonomy (GTDB): domain Archaea; phylum Asgardarchaeota; class Thorarchaeia; order Thorarchaeales; family Thorarchaeaceae; genus SMTZ1-45. The sequence continues at coordinate 23,510 of MEHG01000016.1, read as the reverse complement.
TCAGAACCCTGTTGATTGTAGTGTTCGCCTGCTCAGATTCAGTCTGAGGACCTATCTCTACTCTACTCTCAAGACCTCGTACTGTATGCTCTCTTGGAGATAATTCACGCAGACGTTTAACTAGTTCTAGAAGACTGGTCATGATATCACCCTAATCTGCTATACACACAGTCGGCTGATAGTACCCTCAGTCTTATTCTTTTGCATGGACTTGACGAGAGTTTGATTTAATTACTCAGACTCTTCTTCGGCTTCTTCCTCATCAATGTCCTCGTCATAGGAGTACAAGTCTTCAAGATCTTCGCTTATCTCGACTTCCTCTAGTTCAGGTTCATCCTCAATGACTTCGAGCTCTGGTTCCTTCTCTTTCTTCTTCTTTGGCTTGGGCTTCTCCTCGACGACCTCGAGCTCTGGTTCTTCTTTGATTTCCTCCAGTTCTGGGTCCTCTTCAAAGACCTCAAGTTCGGGCTCTCCGTCAATAACCTCAAGCTCTGGCTCTTTCGTCTTGGGTTTTTTCTTTGGCTTGGCTTTCTTTTTCTTCTTCTCAGCTGGAGCCTCTTTCACTGGAGCGACGGTTCCCTTACGTCTGAGTTCAAACAGTTTGGTCTTAGCAGCACTGATTTTCCGCATTCTCCTGAAGTCAATCTGCTCTGGGTTCTGGGTCTTTCTGAGACGAGTCAATTCACGTTTGATGGTCTTTTCCTTGTTTACCATATCGAATCACCGTCGCAATTACAGCGTCACTTTGTGATTGTTTTATAACTTTGTCGTAACCTCTGTTGGACAAACCTTTTCTCCTTCATTGTAAGTGCAAATGGCGTGTTTTCCCGACCTGTGGGTGGTTGAGCTATGAGCAAGAAGAAAAAACCTGAGATGTTCAGTATTCGCTTAAGGATAGACAAGCGCCTATTGGATCGAATTGATCAGATTGCAGGCGAGAGGGGTCGTCAGAGATACATACACGATGCAATCGTCTGGAGATTGGATGAGGAGCTCCCCCCCGTTGTTTATGACCTGGTTCAGGAAGTACAAGAGTTGAGGGCACGAGTGGAACATCTCGAGAGCTCGAGTGCTACTAGCTTTCATCTGGGTGAACTCAATGAAAAAGCTCGCAATGAGCTATGTACTGACGAACTAGACCGGAAACTACTCGCATATTTCATCAAGAATGAAGGTGCAACAACTCCTGAGCTCGCTGAAGGTCTTCTAGGGAATTCTGACAAACGTAGAACAATTCTTGACAGAATTGATCGATTGAACAACCGCGGACAGAAACTCTTTGGTACGACAGTTCTAGAGTACAAGAAAGGGTTTGTCAAGAACAAACGTGGTGCTTGGTGGATAACCGGTCTCGAACACATAATCGTCTGATTTAGCAAATCTTTAAAGAACTCAACCCAGACTGCCTCTTGGGGCCGTAGTCTAGCCTGGATAAGGCACCAGCCTCCGGAGTTGGTCATCCCCGGTTCAAATCCGGGCGGTCCCGCCACTCAAATCTGTTTGTTCTCGCCCTCTCGGAGTTTAAAAGACATCATTTTGCAGTGTATTGTGAAAGTGAGGTTAATCAAATGAGCGTCATACAAGAACGTGGCTCATCAGCAGACAGCGTCGTACGCAGGTTTACAAAGTATCTCAATGGTCCAATGGGTAAATCTGTCCTTGATAATCTAGAAGAGGGCGAAGACTTCATTCTTCACACTTCAAATCGTACTTTCCGCGTGACCAAACGCAATGGCCGCGCAGTAGTAGAACTCCATCAAAAACAGCTTACTTGATGTTCTTTGCATCTCAAGCAATCATTGCGTTTTCGCAACGAAGACTCTATAAGTTGAACTAAGCCCCCCGATGAATGGGGCCGTAGTCTAGCCTGGATAAGGCACCAGCCTGCGGAGTTGGTAATCCCCGGTTCGAATCCGGGCGGTCCCGCCATTCTTTTTCATGACAAGACCTGCACTCGACAAGAAGCTTAAATGTGATATCAAAATCGGCAATGCATAAGTGGAAAGGAAGCTTTCTGCTGACCCGAGAGACCCTGAATATGCAATTCACACCACAACGACTCGACAAAGTGTATCGAGCGATGCGTCGAGAAGAGATTGATGCATTACTCGTCACACGTAGGCAGGACGTGCAGTACCTGACCGGCTATCAGTATGGGGGTGTGAACGTTCCAATCGGTTGTCTGATTAGTGAGGATCATCAGCCACAGCTGATTCTTCCTGATAAACATGAGTTGATATCCTCCCGCGAATCAGTGATGGCAAAGAAACGACCATTCAATGAAACCACCTCCGAGGGTTGGTCACGGTCTCGTGGTACAGCTTTCTGGGCTCAAACCACCGGGATTCTGAAGGAGCTTGGTCTTACTAGCAGTATGATTGGGTTACAGCATGATTGGCTCTCAGTTCGAGAGTTTGAGAAGTTAAAACAAGCACTACCTGAGGCTGGATTCAAGGACTTCTCTCCGAGTTTGTGGAAGCTGAGATACATCAAGGATGCTGCAGAGATTGATGCAATACGCAAGGCTGTGAATATTGGCGAGATTGGAGTTCGAACAGCTCTAGAGATAGTTGCGACAGGTAAGTCTGAGGAAGAGGTATCGCTTGAGATTGAATCAGCTATGAGGGGAGTTGGTGGACAACAACGTGGAATTCGGGCTGCAGTATTATCAGGAGCACAAGCACATCTTCCTTTTGCTGAACCTGGGGCATCGAGAATCAGCGGTGATCAACTGGTAGTCCTAGATATTATAGTGAGCCATTCGGGATATTTTGGAGAGGTGGCAAGGACTATCCACCTTGGAAAACCCTCAGACAAACAGAGGAAGCTCTTCGAGTATGTGAGTAATGCAGTACGTTTGCTAGATAAGCGCCTCAAACCTGAAGCGCAGATCAAGGATGTAGCCGGAAAGACCTTGAAAAAGGTGGGCAAGAGTTTCCCGCCAGATACTATTGTGCAACCACTTGGTAACTCAATTGGTCTTGACCTCTATGAACCGCCCTACATTGTGCCTGATGTTCAACAATCTCTACGGGCTGGAATGGTATTCTCAATACATCCAACTGGATTTGCAGCGGGTGTGGGCGCTGTTAAGATTGCTGATGTTTTCTTAATAACTGAGGATGGATGCGAGAACCTTACAACGCTGGCTCGTGAAACAATGTAATTATGTAGAGTGCTGCCATCTCTTCAGTTTCATGAAGGTCTGAGTTATGGTTTCAACACGAATCGTGTGTTTTTCAATTTCTTCCCTTGAAATCTCTCTAATCTGAGCTGCTGGTGCTCCAGAATTTTGAGTTCTAGGTGGAATCACAATGTTGGGTGGGACAATACTTCCTGGTGCTAAAGACACACCTTCTCCTAGAGTAGCACCATCGAAAACAACACAACCCTCTCCAATATATACACTATCCCCAACATAGACCCCATGGATTGCTGTTGCAGTGGAAATAATGACATCGTTACCAATGATTGCTGGATTGTTCTCATTGTGAGCATGAATAACGACACTGTCTTGAACACATGTGTTCTCACCAATGCGGACAGAGGCTTGATCACCTCTGATTACTGCTCCTGGCCAAATGCTTGCTCCTGCCAAAATATCAACTTCGCCCATAATGGTTGCTTGGGGACTGACATACGCCATGGCATCAATATTCGGACTCTTGTCACCAAATGGTAGTACTGGCAAATATCACACCTCTATTCTATCTAGAATAACGCCATCGCGCAGTCATATAAAATATCATGCGACTTTTAGGTGAATCATTTGTCCCCCAAAAAGTAGCTAATCGCGTCTTCATAGTGTTCTGCTGGTCGTAAACCGATCAATCGATCAACAGTTTTTGTGTCACCTGTTCTTGGATTCTCAACCTCATACTTGGCTGGTTCACCGTCAAAGAAGATTAGGACACATGGTATTGCATGAATCTCATTGTCCATGGCAAATTGTTGATACTCCTGTGTGTTCACCTTCAGAAACTTGATGTCGGGATTAGCTGTATACTTCTCCTCAAGTTCTTCAAGAATTGGTGTAAGCGCCTTGCATGGCTGACACCATTCTGCCCAGGTATCAACAAAAAGAAGTCTTGTTTTCTTGATCGCCTGTTCAACATCTTCAGGTGACGCATCATCGACCATGCGTCTGCTGTTACTTGGAAGGCTATGAATCTTACCTGAAACGCATACTACTATTCAAGGTCACTTCTCAATCCAAGTTGTAACAACATCAATTATTGGACCATATGCAAATCCTGCAAAAAGTGCTGGGATATCTCTAAACTCTGTTGAGAGAAAAATGGCAAATGAAACCAAAATGCCAAAGATCAATCCTCTGACCACGGCGTTTGCAAGGTTCTTTTCCTTTGAACTCTTGATCAGTTCCATGTTACCAGCGAATCCTATCAGCATTCCCATTATTACTCGATTGTACCACATTCCAATTAGAAAAACTATGTTTGGTAAGTATCCTCCAGGAATTCTTCCACCAACACCGATGATACAAAGTACTCCGAGAATCGCTCCTGTCAATGTAGCTACTGCCACCCGTCTGTAATCCGGCATATCTGTTCCTCCAATTTTATAAAATGAGATTTCCCCACGAGGAAGAATAACTTCCTCGGGGAAACAAGAAATTATGCAGCTTCTGCTGCTAGAAGATTGTCTGCAATCTGTTCGTAAACTTCTGGTGGCATCACACCAACCAGCTTGTCCATCTTTCTGCCTGATCCGTCGTCAAAGACAACTCTCTTGCCCTCAGAGTAGACTAGAACGCTTGGAATACCAGTGATCTGGTTCTCCATGCTGAACTCTCTGTTGTGATCAACGTCAAGCTTTACAACTTTTAGACCTTTTTCTTTGTACTTCTCTTGTACTTCTTCAAGTATAGGACTTAGTGTGCGGCACGGACCACACCATTCAGCCCATGCGTCAACGAATACTACTTTGTGATTGGAAATGACCTTTTCCAACTCATCTGCATTAATGTCTTCGACCATAAGGATAAACTCCCATCGGTTGTGCGGATTGTCTGCACATCCGTTATAAACTTGTCGTTATCACCTTGTAGTTCTTTAGTGCCTGTCAGTGCCAAAGTTTGATAAGAGGTAGTCAATGGATTTGGTTTCTAGATACCTTGGTGATTATTGTGCCAGTTCTTCACTGTCCAAAGTGTGGCTCTCGACTAGACTTTCATAAAGGCGGTGATATATGGACAGTGACTTGTTCCTCCTGCAACGCGGAGGTTTCGGTCGGTGGGAGGAAAACTGACCTATTTGATGCATACGAGGCATACACTGCCCAGATCCAAGCAGGCACTACGTCTGCAATCACAGATTACCGAAAGAAGAAGTATCTTGGGTCTGGAGCAGATACACCAAGGAAGAAACGTCGAAAGTTGGATCCTAGCTCCCGGGTTCAGTCGAAGGAGGTAATTGAAAAACTGGTGGATGAGGGTGGAGCTGAATTCGATGGGCTTTCAGAACCACTCAAGAACCTACTCGTTAGCGGGCGGGACTATCTAGTCAAATATCAACTCATACCAGCTTCTGACGCTGAGTACGGCCTTGATATTGACAAACTCAACATACCAACCAGACTGAAAGAACACCTTCAAAACCTAGGCATCGTTACACTCTACAAGTTTCAGGAGGACTCCTACAACGCCATCGAGAATGGCGAGGACCTAGTTATTGCTGCACCAACTGGGCAAGGTAAGACTGAGGGATTCATACTCCCAATAATCAGAAAGCTACTCCTTTCAGTTCAGGAGTCATTTGACAATCCTGGGGTCCGAGCATTGTTGATTTACCCAACAAAGGCTCTTGCCAGGGACCAGTACGACAAGATAAAGGGGATGTGCGAGACCTCGAATCTTACTGTATCAATATTTGATGGGGATGTTTCACAAAATGCTCGGCAGAAGATGTATGATGCACCTCCTGATATCTTGCTGACAAATCCCGATGTTCTTCACTATCATCTTGGTTGGGCACAATCTCGACTAGTGCCTCTTCTACGAACCGTACAATTTGTGGTCCTTGATGAGATTCATCTCTACACGGGATCCATGGGGACGAATGTCTACTATATCCTCAAACGACTGGAACTTGAGTCAGGCCGGTTTCAGAAGATTGGTGCATCAGCAACGGTTTCCAATCCCAAGGAGTTTGCAGAGATTCTCTTTGACACGGATGTCAGACTTGTGGAGTCAAAGACTGCCAAACGGGGTCCAGTGCATTTCATGATGTACTATCCGGGGATGAGAAGCAAATACAGTATGATTGTTGACTTAGTTGGACAGCTCCAACAGGGTTCCTTCAAGACGCTCGTGTTTGGCAACACACACTCTGAGGCAGAAGTCCTTAACATGCTCATTTCAGATACTGGTGTCAAATCAAAGGTCCATAGAGCAGGGTTGCCAAAGAAATACAGGAGCGATGTGGAGGACCAATTCAGAGCAGGAAACTTACCAGTTATCGTTTCCACTCCTACTCTTGAACTGGGGATTGACATCGGTGACTTGGATAGTGTGGTCAGTATGATTGTGTCAATCACTCGGCTTACCCAACGAGTGGGACGAGCGGGAAGAAAAGGACAGGAGAGTGTCGCGATACTCGCACTCAGGGAGAAAGACCCTATCTCATCTTTCTATCGGCACCAACCTGACAAATACTTCTCAGACATAGATGCTGCATACATGGAACCAGAAAACGAAGTTGTTGGTTATTACCAACTTATCGCTGCAGCTATGAGTGGAAAGCTAAAGGTCTCTGATTTCGTACGACATAGAGAGATTCTCGAGAAGCTTGAGAGTGAAGGTCTGATACACATCAAAGAGGATGACACGGTTCGGATTGTTGATTTCGATCAGGCAAGAAAGGCATGGCGGGGCTACAGCATTCGAGGAATTGGGGATACCGTTCAGATCAAGACTGGGAACAAAGGTCTTGGTGAACGATCAATGCCAATGGCTGCTCAAGAACTCCATCCTGGGGCCATTTACCTACATGGTGGAAAGAACTACTTGTCTGTGGATTTCAAGCACACACCGGGGTTAGGACGAGCATCTGTTGTTCCTCATACTGATAGAAGTGCACACACTAAGCCACTTTACTCAACCATGCCCCGAATAATCGACATTGTTGAAAGAAGCAAGATTCTTGGTCTAAATGCAGTTTATTGTACACTTGAGATGACACAAACCGTCGATGGCTATGTGAAGAAAGAAACACGAACAGGTCGAGTATTGAACCGATCGAGCTTAGCAACACCGCTAACCTACAAATACCGAACTCGAGGGTTTGCTTTCACAGCACCTGAACCAGTCAAGGCAGTCAATGACCACACCTCAGGGAAGTTGAGTGGTCTAAAGGGTCCTCGGATGGGTCCTGCAGAACTTTTTGGTGGCGCCTTTCATGCCCTTGAGCATGTAGTGATAGAATCTAGTGATATGCTCACCGGAGGCGGAACCCGTGAGATAGGTGGTGTTTCAATGGGTGACTCAGGAATCATCTTCGTCTATGATGGCAGTCCTGGAGGAAATGGTGCATCCAAGCTTCTGTTCACGAAACTAGATGAGGCATTCAGAAGAGCGAAGACAATCCTTGAGAAGTGCGACTGCAAGACTATGGATGGGTGTCCGCTATGCACATATTCATACCATTGTGGTAATAACAACAGCCCACTGTTCAAACTAGGTGCACTCGAAAGTATCAAACGAATCCTCGATAAGGTGGAAACAACTGTTGACACCGAGGGGTATATGGGGTATCAACCCCTCGTCTGATGAGGTGAATAACAATTGACTGAGTTTCGTGTCGGTCGTGGTCATGATGGTCCTGCTCGCGTGGGTGAGTATATCCTAGGATCAACAACATACTCAACTCCTCTCCTGACCTCTTCTTTCACCTCTAGTGACTCAATCATTGCATATGGGACACTGGGCAGAGACAAACCCCTCGTAGAAACACCTATGCTGACATCCCTACCTTTTGTCAGTCAGGTTGATGATCTTCCCCTCTCAGTTCTGCGGGAATCTGACGCAGTCATCCTTCCTTCTCTGCTATCACTCGCCACAATCGCTCCCGATGCCTCTGAATTAGTCCTGGACTATCAACAGGAGGTCCTCTCAAGAATCACATTAAGTATTGATTCCTCTAGGACCATTATTCGCATACCCTCTGAGGCGAATCCCGAATCTATTAGAAAATTGACCAGTTTCGGATCTCACGGTGCTGCATTCTCTTTTAATGGTCAACTAGGTCCTCAAGACTTTGGAGCGATTCACCTACGAAGCCGTCTGCCCCTCTTCATGATGGCACTGGCTATGGGTCGAATTGAGCCCGGTCTAGTACCCCTCCTCTATTATACAGGGTTTGACATCATTGATATTGGTCATGCTCAGGAGTCAGCTGCAAAAGGTCTAAGGTTATGGAAGAATGGTAGTGAAACTATTGAACTTGGAAAAGAGCGTCGTTACTGCTCTTGTCCTGCCTGTGCTAAGCTCGATACAGCCAAACCTGAGAATTTACCGAGTATTCTTCTGGAACATAATCTTAGCATCTACAAATCCATCATTTCTGAGTCAAAAGAAGCGATGAGATCTGGTCGCTTGAGATGGCTGGTGGAGAGCTCCACGCATAACAGTCCTGCACACGCATCACTTGTTCGACTTGTGAACAGAGAACTATACCCATTCATAGAGGAGTTCTCTCCAACTACAGGTCCAGATGCACTACCTGTGATTGGATCAGAGTCCTATAATGCTCCAGTAGTACGAAGGTTCAGGGACTTCGTGGCCAGCAGATATTCTGCTCCTGAAAACAAACCAATCATACTGCTCCTGCCATGCTCTGCTAAGAAACCCTACTCTGACTCTAAGTCCCACAGGAGATTCACTTCTGTACTTGAATCAGCGATGAGTGGCATGGAGTCTAGAGTGGCTCAGGTAATATTGACCTCACCACTTGGATTAGTCCCACATGAACTCGAGCGTATATACCCTGCCGGACAGTATGACATACCTGTGACTGGAGATTGGGACACAGAGGAGATAGAGATTGGCGCAAAAGCACTTGTAACCCACCTCAAGAAATTCAGCAACTCCTCGGTTGTCATCGCTCATGTTTCTGGTGGTTATCTGGATATTGTTAGAACCGCTGAATCAAAGATAGAACAAAGTCTAATCTATACTACACCTGAAGGTCGTGCAACAAGTCGAGAGTCATTAGATGCATTAGAAGAATCGCTCATTGACTTGAAAGAGATTCTCTCCTTAACTGGAGGTCCACGAACAGAATTAGAGGAGATTGTGTCAGCGACAGCAGACTATCAGTTCGGAGAGGGAGCTGGAAAGGTACTAGTTCCTGAACATGCAAAACTGAAGGGAAAGCCATACAGACTAATCCTCTGCAGTGTCAATGAAGAGCAGGTCTGTTCATATGTGGCTGAGAGTGGAACCCTTTCGCTAACACTTGCTGGAGGAAGACTTCTTGCTCCACTCAACCGTTATTGGGTCCATCTTGATGTTCCAAAGATAAAAGGTGGGTCGATTTTTGCAGTTGGTATTCAAGAGGCTGATTTCGCCATCCGACCAGGGGATGAAGTCATTGTCATCAATGAGTCTGGCGAGGTCATTGCCGTTGGACGAAGTGAGATGTCGGGTCGTGAGATGTGTGAGCTTAAACGAGGCAGAGCTGTAACTGTCCGTCATAAGAAGGAATGAGGGAATGACATGGAAGAATCTCTAAGAAGAATCAATGAGGTTGTTCAGAAAGCAACTCTGCAGGCTCGCGGAAGCTCACTCCGCAGGAGAAAGAAAAGAGACCCCACGAGACCTTCTGCCAAATGGGTAGCACCTGCTAGAGTGGGCCGAGAACAAGGAACCGCGCTTGCAATTGTCCTCTCCACCATAGGGTGTGCACATGCTCGAAGTGATTCTGGAGGGTGTACCATGTGCAGCTACCTTCTTGATGGTGTTCAGGAAAAACCAACATCTGAACAAATAGTGAACCAGTTCAAGTTTGCAATGGCAAAACTTGAGACGAAAACTGCTCCATTATCCGTTAAGATCTATACAAGTGGTAGTTTCCTAGATGACGAAGAGATTCCTGCAGAAGCGAGATCCAAGATTCTGAGGATTATCGCAGAGGATGAACGGATACGTGAAGTAGTCCTCGAATCTAGACCTGAATATGTCAACGCCTCTATCCTATCAGATATTCGAGCATTGCTTGGTGACCGGGCAATCGAGATTGGTATGGGTCTGGAGAGTGCGAATGACACAGTGCGAACTGTTTGCATTAACAAGAATTTCGACCTGAAGATGTTCACTGACGCTTTAAAGACAGCAAAGAACTTCAATATTGGAATGCGTGCTTATGTTTTGCTTAAGCCCCCACTGCTTACAGAGAGGGACGCACTGCTAGATGCAATATCTACCGTCCAAGAAGCGAGAGCATTGGGTGCCACAACCGTTTCTCTAAACCCGGTCAATGTACAAAAGGACACACTTGTTGAGAAACTCTGGACACGAGGTAACTATCGACCACCTTGGTTGTGGAGCGTTGTAGAAGTGCTTCGAGAGGCAAGCAGCGCTTCTGATGAATGGATGAAGATTGTGTGTGATCCTGTGGCAGGTGGAAAGAAACGGGGCGCACACAACTGTGGTAAATGTGACAATGATATCGTTGAAGCAATACGTCAATTTTCACTTAGCCAGGATCCAGCTCTATTGCAGAATCTGACATGTGACTGTATCAATCAATGGGAACATGTACTGAAGCATGAAGATATCTCGTTGGTCGTTCATAGATGAAATGTTTGTCTTATGAAAAAGGTCATAAAGAAAATCAAGAGGCGGTCGCATATTCTGAATAATCTGGAGTGATTAACAATGTCCAAGTACGTTACCCGTGTGTCTGTTTGGTTCTACAGTGAAGGTGCATCTCCATCTCAGGTGATTAGCAAACTGACAGAATTAGGTTTCAGACCCGTTAGAGGCGCTCATGACTTTGTATATGAACACAATGAGGATAATATGACCGAAGCAGATCTTAGTAACGCGATTATTGAGATATCAAATGCATTGCACAAGACACTCTCAGGATTCAAAGTACTCTATAATCTCGACACGCATCTGTCTGAAGGGGATGACTATGTCCCACTTGAGGACATCGACGCTGAGTTAGAAGAAACTCGCAAAGAGCTTGAGCAAATTGAGAGTGAAGAAGCAAAGTAGTGCTTCAGAATGGGCAACGGGGTTGACCCTCACCCATTCTTAGCGAGTTACTTATTCTAGATTGAAGACACTTCAGGCTCACGACGTTCGTACTCGCCCTCACCCTGCACAGTGACTCTGATCTTTTTCTTGTCACCAGGATTCATTCGAGTCCAAGTCCAAACCATCGTTGCACCATCGGCAACAGCTGCGACTTCAGGTGCTTCATCCTCTGGGTCTGTGGATACGTACTCGAATCCTGCAGGGATCCAATCTGTGACCTCAATGTTCTCAGCAGTCACTTCGCCATTATTGGAAACTACAAGAACAACAACGTACTCTCCAGCACCAGCACCCTTGTTGATTGCTTTCTTTGTGGAAATCGCACGTTTCTTGTAGATTACTCCAAGTTTGTGGCCATCATCCGGACTCTCCATCACTGCAGGAATTCCTGCAGGTTCAGTGTTTGCAGTACAGGTGACTGGTGACGGATATTCCTTCTCGGGTCGATTGCGCCAAGCCATAATGGCGTAGTTAATCTTTAGGCTCTCACCAGGCTCAAGTTCTCCAACCGAGTCTCTCAGATTCTCCACTCTGAAGGTCAGTTTGTGAGGCTTTTCTGGATCTTGATCCTCGGGATCTATCAGAAACTCATAAGGTCCGGTGTATTCCGTGCCCCTAATCCATACAGTGATGTGTTCTGTAGTTGGTGGCATGACATCGTCTGGTAGATTATCCTCAATTGTAATCTCGTTCAAATTCGCAGAACCATTGTTAGTAACTTCAATCGTTACCTCAACTGGCGTCTTGTCGAAGCTACTTACTGCTGGTGGGTCAAACTCCTTTGAGTAGTCAATATTGTATACTGGAATCTCTTGAGACACTTTCTCGATAGTTCCAAGTACCCTCTTTGTGATGGCTCTTACGGGAGTGTACGCAAGGTCTTGTGTGCATTTTGGAGTTGACTTACTTTCGACTTCGAAGGATGAGGTCCATTCCTGGTCTGGTTCCAATTCAATGCCAGGGGTCTCATCTATCCTCTTCTGTTTCTCGCCACCATCTTCAGGAGTGAGATAGACCTCCGCTTTGTCCAGTCTGACAATTAGGTCACTTTCGTTCGAGCATTCGAGTGTGCATTCCCATTGATTTGGTTCAGTTTCAGCAGTTTCGATTCCGGTCAAGAACTCGGTCAGTGCAGTTAGGTCTGGATCGAGAATAGACCTTTGTTGATCCTCGCCTCTATAGGTGACAACAATGGATCCAGCTTTTCTAGGTTCTGTGTCTTCTACAAGTCCAATGGCACTGATTTCGAGCGAGGATGATTCATGAGGATAGATCACAAAATCTCTCCAAACCACCTGTTTTGTACCCTCATCATATTCTGCGGTGCCTGATTTTACAGACGCTATTTCAATATTGGTCAGTTCAGGTGGAATGGTCTTGTTGAGAATGATATTATCTAATTCACCATCTGTTTCATTGGTGACTGTGAGTGTGATTTTGACAGGATTTTCCTTTCCACTGACATATGCCCAGTGTGGTTCTTCTGTCTTAATGGTCCCACATGTGTCGAACACTTCCTTAAAGGTCAATATTGGTGCTCCTACTGCAACACCATAATTGGTTTCCCACTTTCCACCGACGTCTACCTCACCCGCGGCAAGTGTATCTTCCCCGATGTCTGTGGAATCACGGGTTTCTCCAAGGAGAATCTTAACGTTCCAGATACGACTTCGCTCTGACACATTGTTAACACTTAGAACACCCGAGGCGTCCACACTAGTCAACTCGGATAATTCTCCAAGTTCCACCTTTTCCGATTCTTCGAGGTCAACTACGACCTTTTTTCTTTCGCTCATTCAATGCACACTCATTGTTTTGGGAATCTTCTAGCTTGCCTACCGACCTCACAAGAGAATATCAGTTTAGCTCGTATCTGAATTCATTTCCTGCTGCCCAGAATGCTTCTAGGACTTGGTCTGGTTCCATAATCACTGGAACGGTCCCCTGACCGAACTGCTGAACATATTTGGAGAATTTCTTTGGATCCTCCTCTGATGACCATCTCATAGGAATTCCAACTCGTGGTTTTGCGTCAATGCACAGACTGACTGCATCTTTCACTGGAAAGACACCATCACCACCTACCGGAACTATGAGGATGTCCATATCGAGCTGTTCGAATGGGCCTCGAATCATCGAGTCACCAAGATAACCTACTTTCATATCCCCAATCTCAATATATAGTCCAAGATTCTCAATTCGACCACCTTCTGCTTCATCAATTCTTGACAGAGCATAGGGTGTTAATTTTAGATTTGGAATCTCGTAGGGGACTTCAGGTTTGAGAACATGAAGTAGCCATGGTTTAACTCCATTTTTTGAAGCCTTGTCAGCTGCTCCTTGATTGCCCAGGAACCATGCTTTAGAATTGACCGCGATGGTAGCCGCATTACCGACTGCATCATCTGATTGGTTCGTCGCGATGACTATCCTCGCACTGAAGTCGTCTGGAACAACCTTCTTTCCATCCCAAATTCCGGGATTCAGAAGAACTGTCAATTCATTATATTCGAGTGCGAATGAAGTCTTTCCAAAGTACACTATTTTGAGCAACGAATCACATCCCGTCAATGCGCACTGGCACGGTCAAGCCAGAATGACTGCTGCACTACTATCGTTGAAACTGTTCTTAATAAGGTAATTTCGAACCTATGCGAGTTCTCTACGGATTCGACCCTTCAGAGCGTGTTTCAGCGCCGTTTCACGTATACTCTGGTCCGCCGAGTGCTATCTTTTTATGACACTGACAAGACTGAGATTCAGAGGTCCTGCAAGTCCTACGGAATTGTATAGAGCGAGTTGGATTCTATGTTAGATAAGATTCTCACTGAGAACTTCAGAAGAACACTGAAGATGGTATTCACAGACATCACCAACCAACAAGATCGCCGCGATGAACAGGAGTTTGCTAAAGACGAGGCTCGAATCAAAGAACGCCTTTTGGATACTTTCACTCCATATCGTCCAGACATCATTTTAGAGAATGACTTCCGAATCGCTGCAATTGATGGTTCAGGTACTGATAGCCTGATGACTCTCGATGATATCCGGATACATCTTCTTAGTACATCTACTGTTGTAGTTAACACTAACACACAATCTGAAAATCTGTTCTCTCCCCTAGATAGAGAAACAGTGGAGAGTGAGTTGGGAGAGCAACCTCACATAGACATCCATTGGCATTCCGGAGTACGAGGTGATGCTCGTGCAAAGCTAGCAGAAACACTTGCAAATATCTATCCACTGAAAGATGTGGCTAGTTTAACTCTTCCCTTTTTCCAGGACTATACAAGAGGTAAAATCTCTTCATTCTCAGATTTTGTAGAAACACAGTACGAGAAGCATGTTCCACGATTGAGGGAAATGGAATCATTGATCTCCCGAGAGCAGTTACTGACTAATCCCACGGTTCATGAAGAGATAAGAAAGACGAGCGAGTATACAGCAGCACGTCAAATTCTAATGAGCGACCTACAACCAAAATATCTCCTCCTTGATGGAGCACTTTCTGTATTCATGCATTTTGTTCGACACTATCCATCTATGCCAAGTGGATTCATGCTTAGAGAGGTTTGTGCGTTAGCACGACAGAAGAATGTAGTTCTATGTGCTGTCAGCAAGAACCACACAATTCCATTTGCGCATCGGATAGCAGCAATGGCTAGGGATGTGTTTGGAGAAGCTGCGAAATGGTTCTGTCATCTACCCAGTAAGGAGGATCCTGAAGGAGGCTTGCATATCTACGAGGACCGAACCTACATCCCTCCGATGTTGGCTGTTCCATATTTGTACAGCTTCTCCCGGGACAATAGACCTTCTAGGATTGATTTCGACAGGATTTGGTGGCTCGAGAACATATACGTTCCTGGTGACCCAGGAGCAACTCGCGCGAATGAGAAGAGCCTTTTTGCAGAACTGGAGTTCATGTCAAGAGATGCTCGATGGTATGGGTATCCGGTGCCGCTTGCATTGGCTCATGAGTCATGCAAGCTGAGTTATGAAGACTTACGACTGGCAAAAGAAGTATGCATGGACGTTCGATCAGAGATGGGTCTCGAAAGACGCAAAGCTCAGGATCTCCGTGCTGATTATGATATGTAAACCGAGGAATGAAACATGAGTTTAGATAGAGACAAACTTGGAGAACTTTATGGAAAGGTGGGTGTAGGAAACCAGACAACACTTGGCATAATGGGGAACAATCGCGATATCAGTGTAGGAGAGATATTCCTGATTTACTCCAGCCGTGATGGTCATGAGAGAGTCTTCTTCTTCAGGGTCCTCGGTCTAGAGAATTACCTTCGACAGGTTGATGATTTAGCCCGTGTGGCTGGCACGCTCATGGTGGAGGGAGATGCATACCTTTCAGGTATTGAGCGGAATATGTTACTCTCTGTTGGTGGTCGAATGTTGGGTTACGCAGAGAAGAAGGGTGATGAATGGGTCTTTAATTCCCCACGACGACTCCCAGATCATTTAGCATCAGTGTATCGTCCTGTACCTGGCACATCTGATGAATCTGTCCGAACGATGTTAGAATGTCAGACTGATGGTGAGGTCTATGTTGGAGATCTTCAAGTTGGAGAGAACACACTTGATGTACCAATTAAGATTCCATCTAAATTCCTACCCATGCATGTAGGCATCTTCGGATCCACAGGGTCTGGAAAGAGCAATCTGATGATGGTTCTGATTAAATCCGTCATTGATAATAATCTAAATGCCTTCAGAAACCCCAATCAGGAATTACCTCGGATATCGGCGTTCTGTATCGACCCTCACGATGAGTTTGCTAAGGGTGTTGATAAGTACGGGATTCACCATGTGGTTGAAGATATGAGCCCCTCGACCAGATCAGATGTCATTGGCGACTTTTACTACCTGACGACCCACAAGAGAGCGACGACTAGAGAAATTCGAAAATACGCACGAGAGATCAGAATCCTGTGGTCTGAGATACAACCACGAGACCTATACTCGATACGAGAGTTCACCGCTGAGATGACCTCGTTTATAGATGCTCAATACAATTCCCAAGATGAGAATTGGATAACCTCAATCCTCAACATGGATGAGGAAACAGCAGAAGCTGCTAATGTCCAAAAAGGCACACTTAGAGCTGTCAAACGCAGGCTCAGTTTTCTCAAAAGGTCTCCAATCTATATCGAAACTGGCTCCTCAATACTAAGTGAGATCTTCTTCGCCATGGAAACTGGTCGAATCCTAGTAATCAATACGAGTCTTATGAGTGATAGAGAACAGTTCCTGCTCACTACCATTGTCACTAGAACACTGTCTGACATGCGGAGAGCTTTGAAGAGCAGTGGAAATCTGGGTGATTTTGTGAATCAGGGTCAGATGAGGCTTCCATCCTCTTTCTTTAATGAGGTGAAGGCAAAAGCCCGTGCATTTTATGGCATTGGAGGCGTTGAAGATGGAACACCAGTACAAGACCCAAGGTCGCTTCCTGTGATTCAGATCACTGTTGAAGAGGCACCGTCAATTCTCAATCCTGAGTTGATGCGTGGCCAATCTGTCTTCAAAGACATCTCTCGTCAGGGTAGGAAGTTCAACATTGGCTTGTTGGTTGTCAGTCAACAAGTGAGTGTTCTTGACAATGTCATCCTGAGCCAGATGAACACTGAGATTAATTTACGGCTTGGAAACGAGCGGGAGATACGAGCTTGCATAGAGAATGCCAGTGTGAATATATCAGGGTTTGAGAATGAATTTCGTGTTATGTCTCGAGGAGAGGCAATAGTGACTCAATCATACAGAGAACTCCCTCTACCAATCAAAATCCCCCTTTTCGATGACATTTATGACAAGGACAAACATAGTTACAAGGACAAGAGTTCAAAGAAAAATGAAGAACACATTCTCTGAGGATGAATAAATGAACGTAAGAGTCGCTCACATCTCTGACACCCATCTTGGCACACGTCCAAGAACTGGTGTACGCTATAACGTGTGGGGACAAGAGATGCGGTCTCAGCTTCTTGAGAACGATTTCTATGAGCGGTTCAAAGAGCTCTTTGACAAAATCTCAGAACTTGACCCACCTGTTGATCTCGTAGTCCATTCTGGAGACCTCTATAATTCCCCTTGGGAGGGAAATCCATCTCAACCACCTGTTGTTGCTCAGGAAACAGCCATCACAGTTCTTCAAAATTTCATAGAGAAGACTGGTATCCCCGTTCTAATCATTGAGGGTAACCATGGACTCTATAGACTACTGGAGGTCTCTCTCTTGGACACCCTAAAACTGGCTGTTCCAGGTCTAGAGGTAGCTACCCAACAAGATTTGAAACAGGCAGTTAAAGATGGAGAGCCACTTGTTCGCTCCTATGACAATCTGGATGTTTATTGTTTCCCATTCATGGACTCTGCAGTTCTCAAGTCTGCTGGTTTGACCGCAAGTTTTGATGACTGGATCACCTCACACCAAAGCAGAGTTAGATCGAGACCCTCGATTGCAGTAGCACATGGAATGGATCTGGACGAAACACTGTTCAAGAGTATATTCTCAATGGACTATGATTACATCGCTCTAGGTCACGACCATCATCAACACCAGCAATCCAAGGGTGCATGGTATGCTGGATCTCCAGAGCGGTGGAGGTTTGATGAAACTCGTCATGACAAAGGCTTTCTTGTGATTGACATTGAAGCAGGCTCCGAGCCTGTAGTTACTCCTCAGGTTCTTGAGTTTGACCGACTAATCCTAAACGAGAAACTTACGATTGATAAGGACGATACAGTGGAGTCTATCACAGACAAGGTATATTCTCTATTTGACAAGAAAGGTGTAAAGACAGACTGGAATCCCACTACAGCTGCTCGAATTCGTCTAGTGTTTGAAGGCAAAGCTACCCGCGTGAGCTCTTTTGACCTTGGAATGGCACTCGAAGCTCTGAGAATCAAAATTTTAGCAAAAGACTCTGCTTACAATGTTGCTCAGTTTGTTTGGCAAGTCAAACAGTCAGTAGATGAAGAGTTCACCGCGGCGTCGTACCCAGAGATTGAGTCTGAATACCTCATTCAAGACCCAGAGGAGGATTTCCAAGCATATCTTGGTACATTGGAGATTGACAAGACCTTAGACACTGATCTCCTTACAAAGATAGCAGTACGTGCTCTTGAACACGCAGTGGGAAAGAGAGAGGGACGTTTGAATTCTGAATCAATTATGGAGGATGAAAAATGAAAATCCTCCAACTGCAGGTTCGAAACTTCAAACCTTTCAGCAATCTCCTCCTGCCTGAAGGTGATGCCGAACTTCCTGATGGACTCATTCTCATTAAAGGCCCAAACTCTACAGGTAAGTCTTCACTCTTTGAAGCGATTCTCTGGGGTCTCTGGGGTGCGGAAGCAGTTGGACTCACTAATGATGAACTCATCAACTTCAGGTCAACATCCTGTCAAGTGATACTATCTTTTCAGGTGGCAGGAACGCGGTATAAGATAGACCGATCTTATGACCCTGCGAATAAAATGGCAGTGGTGTTGTTCACTAAGAGAGATGGTGCTTGGAAACGAATCGCTGATAAGAGCAAATCTGTGAACTCCAAACTTGATGAAATTCTTAGTCTTGAGCTCAAACAGGCATTGAGTACCCTATTAGTCCGCCAAGGAGAGGTTGCTGTCATTGCAAATGCTACTCCCTCGGTGTTAAGAGACCTGCTTGTGAAGATCTACGATATTGATTTACTTAATCAGATGTCAAGTCATCTAGAGAGTCTAGAGAAAGATATCCAATCAAGGATTGATGCGTTAGAATCAGATTACATGCTGCCAAAACAAGTTGATGAGCAGATAGAAGGTTGTCGAACGCGAATCCAGGAATTTGAGACCGGATTGAGTCAGAAACGAGAAGATATCAAAACATCTGAAAAAATACTCGAAAAACTACCAGATGCTGCCGTCTTAAAGAAACTACATGAACTTAGTACAAATCTTGACTCACTAAGAAGGGAGGTTGAGGTCAAGAGCGAGGGTCTCAAAGCAGATCTTGCAGAAGCAGGAGTGGTTGATGCCAGTGCTCAGATTTTGAATGCACGACTGGATGCACTTGAGAAAGGCCGTAAGAGGATAGAGAAAGAACGTAAGGAAAGCAGGATTAAGATTCAAGCGTTGGATCAAGAGATAGGCTTAATCTCAGGGACGAACCGAGATCTTAAAGAGAAGATAGAAATCCTCAAAGCCGCAGGTGCTGATGAAGTCATCGAATGCCCAACATGCGCGAAACCGCTCTCTCAAGCCGAGCGAAAGAAACTCACTGATGAATACAAAGCAACAATCGAAGATGGTACGGCAAAGAGAGATAATCTAGAGGAGCGTAAACGGGGTTTCGTTTCTTCTTCTGAGGATTTCGAAAAACAACTCACTCTAATGTCCAAGAGTCAGGATGCTGTGAAGCGAGTCAGCCAAGGACAAAAGAGGGTTGACCAAGCAAAGGAGAAAGTATCCACATCTGAACAGGAGTATTCAAGGCTTTTAGATGAGAGTGGGATCAAGAATGTTGACACACTTCTGAAGAAATTTGGAAAGGAAAGTATTATTGACCTAAGAACTGAAGTTATATCCCTTGAAACAAGTTTGAAGGCTCTTCGAATTCAAATTTCAGAAATTGAGAGTAACATCCAAAGAGAACAGGATGAAATTACAAAGCTTGAAAGCAAACGCTCGGAAATGGAACGGATTGGGTCTGAAATTGCAGAATTCAAGAATATGAGTGAACACGCGAAATATGTCAGAAGGAAACTGGTCAGTGGATTTGTCACGGATTATGTGTTTCAGAAACGACTTCTCGGTATCATTCGAGGAGCAACTAATCCCTATGTCAAATCCTTCACAAATGGACAATATACTGCAATTGATCTTGAACCAACAGCTGCAAAGGGTAGGGGTGGAGCTGGATTGATTCTCAAGATCTGGGATGAACGAGACCAAGCTTGGAAGAAGACGTCTCAACTGAGCTTTGGTGATAGGACAGCTATCAGCTTAGGATTGCGCATGGGAATAAGTCGGACAATGAGTAGTATTCGCCCATTGAAAGACAGTCCAGTGGTAACACCCCGTGTTCGTTCTGTTCTCCTTGACGAACCTCTGGGTGGTCTCGACAAATCTAGACGTGAGGCTGTGGTAAGAAACCTTGTCAACGACCAGAGTTTTGAGCAGATACTTTTGATAACTCACACTGATGTTCAAGGCTGGGAGGGTATCCCTGTCATAGATGTGTCTAAAACTGGTGCAGCAAGTAATGCCGTCCTAGAGATGTGAGTATTCCTACGCGTTGGAACATATATTAATCAGTGAACTCACATCGAAGGAATCATGCATGTGCTCGAGGTTGGCCGTAAAAGATTTCGACTCGCATCAACCAGAGTCGATAGATGGCTTCTTCGAGCAGGACAGAAAGTTGCTAGATTTCTGATTGACTATCGATATCTCATATCGGTGATGATCATTGGTTTCATCGTTTGGGCCATTGTTTTCAACATTGCAGTGATTGATTATCTTAACACTAGCAGATGGGTTTCTCGAGCGGCGTGGCTTGGTCCATTCCCCGACCCTGACATAGTTGAGATTTTTGGATTCACTGTCGAGTACCAGATTGAAGGTTACAGTGACTACTCCTTCTATTACGTTCATTGGGGGTACAACTCACTCTTTGGAGTGATGCCATATTCTCCTGAGTATGGTGTTCTGGAGATGAATGGCATTACTAACGAGAATGGTGCTCACATGTTTCCCCCTTTCACATCATATCTCTACGCTGCTGGAATAGCGCTTGGGAAAATGATGGGTTGGGAAAATTGGGGAATTGGTTTCCTGATTGCTGCATTTGGCTATCTGACAGCACTTCCTGTTTATGGAATTGCTAGAGAGTTATCCTCCAACAAACGTGTTGGAGAAGTAGCTGCTTTGACATACTTATTAAATCCCCTAATGCTGTACCACACCGATTTTCTTTGGTTCAATCCAGCTCCCTTTGTATTCTTCTTCTTTGCAGGTTTCTATATGCTAGTCCGCGGAAAGCGACTTACAGGGACTCTTCTTATCGTCTCTGCCGCACTGTTCAAACAGACAGCATGGTTTCTGGGAATACCACTTGTTGTGTACCTTTTAGTACGGCCCCGAGAAAGAAAGACTACTGATGATGAAACACCACAACCAAACGGTTCTCAAGTGGTATCAGAAGAAAAGGAATCTAGTATGCAGGAAAGGGTTAGGTCTAACCTAAAGCCCTTCATCGAGTATTTTGACCTTCGAAATTTCATGATTAGTGTTATGCTGGTTCTGATTTTTGTAGGAGCTGTCATGTTTCCTTATCTGATAGCCCAACCTCATTTCTTGGATTATTGGAGGCTCGCAATGGGATCATACTCTTTCGAAGGCAACTTTGTAGACCCGCCGCCGTATAATATGCCAATGAGAATACAGGTTTTGTTGATATTGGCTGAAAAGCCTGGATATGCAGAATTACTTGATACAATCCTTATTTCAGGCGGGCTTCTTGGATTTGGTGTAGTACTCTGCGCTGGTTTGATGATACTCAAAGACAAATATGTAGGAGAAGAAACACTCTATCTCCGACGCATTTTATTCATGACGCTGATTATGATGTTGATTGTGACACTATTAGGTCCAAGAGGGGTCTTCAAGTATTATTTCGTCATGCTCATGCCTTTCTTCTCTATATTCTCTTCAGCTAGAATGATCCGCGGATCTGGAGAACATGTTCCATTCTCAGCATCAATGGTGTGGGTGCCAATGACTCTGACCCTCCTGATTCTGATTCCAGATCGTAACATCTACCTAGGTTTTGTAATTCTGATCTTCATAGGTTACTTGTTGGCTCCTCTATTAGACAAGTTATACCATCTGGCTAAACTACCTTTTAGGTTCGCTCGACAATTCATTCAGCGAACTACAAAAACCTCTCTCAAGCCATTGACAGTCGAAGAACAGCCTTTTGATGTAAGTAGGAAACGTTACTTTGCGAACATAATCATACAGAGCCTACTCTTGGGATTAGGACTCTTTTTAATTATTCTCGGCGGATGGATTGCTTGGATGGCAATTGGTGTGGACATAGTCACCGGACTAGAGGTCATACTCGTCTTTAGTGCCTCATTTATCGTGGGTTTCCAGATTCTTTCACTATCTCTCAGCTTCGGTCTATACACTGAGCTACGACTAACTCATCTGAACAAATGCTTGCGGGACTTCACATTTTTGACAGTGGCCATTCTATGGATCTTCGGAATCTGGACCTATATTCTGAGCTGGCCAATCGAATTACCAATCGAACGTCAGTTACTCGTCATCTCAAGTACATTCATCTCAATTTGGGCTGGGTCTCTTCTTCTAAATCAAAGCAATCGTACACGAATATTGACTGACATTATGATTCTTGGTGGACTAGCAATTAACCTCAGTGCTTGGTTTTCTTTAGCTAATCTGACACTCATTCTACTGGGAAGCATTGGACTGTGTTCAGTCTTGGTTCATCTATTAGTACTCTGTGTTCATACTTTTGATGGCAGACTCCTATCACCTTCAACTTATAAGCCGGAATCCAAGCATGCTGAGGAAGGTGTTGAACATCCCCTGTGAGGGTGTTGTGTCAATGAATGAAACGAGCAGTTCACTATGGACCCGATTCAAGCTGTTCATTCGTTCACATATCGTTTTAATTTCCATATTGATTCTAGCTGCATTTGTATGGGCTTTTGTGTTCTCTCTGGCAGCATCAGATTACCTACTAGAGAGTAAATGGTATGGTTCAGGCGATTTCAATATCTTTGGTTTCACAATACATGTTGAGTTTGAGGGTTGGGCTGACTATTCTTATTACTATCAGACTTGGGGTGAGAGGTTTCTGGATGGATATACACCCTACACCGAAGCCTTCAATGATGCGGGTTCTGACCATTATGCTCCATATTTCTTCCCGCCACTGTATCTGTATATTTGCGCTCTTGGCACTGCTCTTCCCTTCGGACCATTTGGTATAGGACTTCTCATCTGTCTATTTGGTTATGCTACTGTTTTCCCTATCTACGGAATAGCCGGGTATCTATCACACAATAAGAGGGTCGGAGAGATAGCTGTAGCCTCATATCTATTGAACCCATTGATTCTCTACCACACTGTCTATGAATGGTTGAACCCCGCTCCCTTTGTGTTCTTCATGATGCTGTCGTTCTATCTTTTGATGAAA
>MEHG01000015.1 GCA_001940705.1 Candidatus Thorarchaeota archaeon AB_25 | reverse complement strand
GTCCGAGGCACTTGGGTTGCCGTATGTGGGTGGTACCGGCGCGATGATCCGGTCCGGAAAGACATAGTCAGGACGCAACACACTCAGATCATTTTGACCGGCCACCAGCGGGGCCGGGCCAAGCGTCTTCGTCTGGCCGCTCGGCGTGGTGACGGTGACGCTGAGACTACTTCCATCGAAATCAAAAGGAATCAGTGGCTTCGGAATTGAACATTGCATTGGGCGCCACGAAGTGGTCGACAACTTGGAATGTCACATTGCGTGCTGCATTTCCCGGTCTCATCACAGGGATTCTTCTTGCAATCGGTCGAGTGATGGGAGAGACCGCCCCCCTGATATTCACAGCTGGTAACAGCCTTAGTGTACCCACTGAACTCATGGGTTCAGGATCTTGGGTGGCGTCTATGCCTTACACCATTTGGGCGTATATTAGTGACCCACGGGAATACTTGCAAGTAAAAGCCCATGGAACGGCTCTTGCACTCATGATCATGGTGCTCACAGTTGACGTCGTTGCAAACATCATTTCACGGAAAGTTACTAGGAGGCTTGTCTAATGACAGACTTTGAAAATTATCTCGAGGTTCAAAACCTCTCAACCTGGTTCGGGAAGAAGGCTATCCTGAAGAACATATCATGCTACTTCGAAGACAATACTGTCACTGCCATCATGGGACCTTCGGGGTGCGGCAAGAGTACCTTGTTGCGGTCTCTCAATAGACTCAATGATCTTGTTCCGTCATTTCGACTTGAGGGTCAAGTCCTCCTTGGAGGAGAAAACATCTACGCTCCCGGTTCCAGCGTGTACGATCTTCGTAAGCGTATTGGGATGGTGTTCCAGAGACCCAACCCATTTCCGATGAGTATCTATGACAACATTACATATGGTCCAAAGCTCCATGGAACTAAGGATGAGGATGAGCTGGATAAGATAGTGGAACAATCACTGAAGAAGGCAGCATTATGGGATGAGGTAAAAGAGGACCTGGACAAACCTGCTCCGAATCTCTCCGGAGGTCAACAACAACGTCTTTGCATCGCCAGAGCACTATCAGTAGATCCTCCAGTATTGCTGGCAGATGAACCTGTTTCTGCACTTGATCCCATCAGTGCAGCGAAAATAGAGGAGCTACTTGTAGATTTGAAGAAAGATTACACAGTTATCTTAGTCACCCATAACGTTCAGCAGGCATTTCGTGTATCAGATCAATCTGCATTCCTGTATCTAGGTGAGTTAATTGAGTTTGACAAAACTCGAAGGATTCTTGAGGCACCAGCTGATGAACGAACAGAAGCTTTCATCACAGGTCGCATAGGGTAGGTGAGAAGAATGGTATCACAACTAGAGCGTCATTTGGCAGAAATCAACAAGAAGATTCGGGAGCTTCATGAGATGACTACAGATGCTTTCATGGGTTCGATGAAAGCCTTTGAATTGCTTGATCAGGAGAAAGCATCTGAGGTTCGGGATTCATCCAAAGCGATTGAAGAATTAGCTGGAAAAATAGAGAACAATGTCTTTGAAACGATTGCTAGGAGACAACCTGTCGCAAGGGACCTTCGAGAACTTGCTACCTATCTGCAGGTCTCCCATCACCTCTATCGAATTGGTAGATATTCCTACAAGATTGCTCATATTGTACGGCTCTGTGAAGGATTAGAACACTTCAAGGAACTCATTACATTACCTTTACTAGCAAGAATCTCCAAGGACACTATCGACTATGCAATGAGAGGAATCCTCGATAAAGATCTATCAATGATTGACGAGCTAGAGAAATTAGAAGCGCAGAGTGACCGCGAAACCGGTGAAATGTTTGAGGAGATAACGGAATATCTCAGGAAGCGGAAAGATATCACCACAATGGCAATGTACTATGTCATTGTCGGCAGGTACTGTGAGCGTGCGGCTGATCATGCATTTTCCATTGCTGAACGGGCCATCTACATGGTCACAGGTGAAAAGAAGAAACTCGGTCTAGCCTATAAGGGTCAGTCTAGTGATGCACCGCATTGAGTTTCAATATTGAGGTGATGATAAAATGGACTCGACATTAGAAACCCGAACTTCAGATATTGCAGAGCATCTCACAACCCTCCAATCGCTTGTATCATCAGCTCTTACAAAGGCAATGAAAGCTTTCGAGGACCTTGATTTTGAGTTGGCTAATGAAGCTGGAACAGTCTCTGACCAAATCGAACAGCTACATCATTTAGTTGAGGATGATATTTTTGACGCTGTTTCTAAGCATCAACCAACTGGACCAGACCTTCGACGATTAATCTCCTATAGTAATACATCAAGCTGTCTTCACAAAATTGGGAGATATGCAAACAAGATTATGAAAATAGTACAGCTATGCGAGGGTCTCGACCATTTCAAAGAACTAGTATCACTACCATATCTCGCAGAATTAGCAATTTCTGCAGTTGATGCGAGTATGAGAGCAGTCTTTGATGAAGACCTCTCAGAGATAGACGAAATTGAGAAACTTGAAGCTCAGAGTGATAGCGAAGCTGTCGACATGTTTGAGGAGATTGCTGAATACTTGAGTCGTCGAAAAGATATCAGTAAACTAGCAATGTACTACATCATTGTGGGAAGGTATTTTGAACGTGCCGCGGACCAAGCCCTAAGAATCGCTGAGTCCGCGATCTATACAATAAGTGGTGAACGCAAAAAACTGGGATTGGCGTATAAGGAAGAAGCTCAGGGCATGCTCGATTAAATCTGCAATCTATTCCTTGGGCATTCGAATCTCTCTCACAAGTTCCTCGAAGGCTATGTTCACATTCAAATTCTCTGTGGCACTTGTCTGTATCCAACTCAAGCCACGAGCCTCAATCATTTCACGTATCTGTTCCTTCGTGATTGCTGGTTCCAGGTCAATCTTGTTCTCCACAGCAACTACTGGAATTTTACCTGCTGCTGTATAGAGCGAATCCAACCAGTCATCAATATGCTCTAGGGTTTCCAGTCGAGTTCTGTCGAATACAAAGAATGCACCTGACGCACGAGAACAGTATTGTTCTCTTAATGCAGCAAACGCCACCTGACCTCCCAGATCCCATACCACGAGTTTATGCTTAGCTCCTTCGAAGTCAACTGATTTGACATGTAACATTGCACCAATCGTTCTGCCTATGTCTGGCGCCAGACTGTCGTACACATATCGTTGTACAAGAGATGTTTTTCCTACCCCACTATCACCTAAGAACACGAGCTTATGGACAAAGTCCGGATCGGCACCTGCCACGGTTTCAGATCTCCTATGAGTCATTGAACTAGACGTTCTTGTCACGTGATTTGTCTAGAATATCACGAGTCATCTCTTTAAAAGCTTCTTCTACATTCGTATCTTCTTTTGCGCTAGTAGATATTATCGGAACACTGTGTTTCTTCTTCACTGCATCTTTTAACTTCTCTTCGATTGCAGTTTCAAGATCAACCTTGTTTTCAAGAAGCACTAGAGGAATCTTCCCAGTCACTGTAAAAAGCGCATTCAGCCATTCGTCAACACGCTCTATGGTCTCAGGTCTCGTTGTATCAAATACAAAGAATGCTCCAGATGCATTCATGTAGTAGGCTCTTCTAAGCTGCGCAAAGTTGTCCTGTCCAGCTATATCCCAGATGACCAATTTTACGACAGTGTCATCAACATTGACCATCTTCACATGAATGTCTGTGCCAATTGTTGCTAGGTAATCGCCCTCAAAGCTGTCGTAAACATAGCGACCTACCAGACTTGTTTTACCTACTGCGCCCTCTCCTAAGAAGACCAATTTGAATAGATAATCCACATTCTCTGGCAGGGTCCGTACGCTCCGCGAAATAGCGTCTTTGAAACTGGGAAACGCTACTCATAATATAACAGTATCGCCCATGTTACTTGGATATTAGTTTTAACAATTATTCTCACACCAAAAGCCAGAAAAGGCGTATTCATACTCCGAAGCCAAGGGTCGAGAGATATGGAGATTGGTACCTTCGCACGCAACAATGAACAGGTCCGAAGCGCTATTGATAACGAACCTGATTTTGTAGATCTGCGAATGGACCTGAATTACAGCATCAATTTTGCCGAGGCCAAAGCGGACCTGAACAAGGCTGGAATCCCTTGCACTCTCCATCTACCAAGTAATCCAGATTGGAAACCAATAGAGCTAAGTCGTGGCATTGTACCTTACATTGATTTGGGAAGACAGATTGACGCAGAGGTTGTGACTTTTCACACTATGTTGTCCACGCTCTTCTATGACGACTATGACATAGACATCTTTCTGAAATCATTACCTTTGGCATGCGAAGCTTCCAAAGAGGCAGGTGTGACCCTGGCCATTGAAACTCTTGGTCTCTATTACACTGAAACACAGCTTCTGTTCGACATGTTCCCTGGTATGAGAATGAATCTAGATATAGGTCATGGTCAAATCCTAGCAAAGAGAAACCGAGCTCTTGACCACATCAGCTCTTTCTATGATAAGATTGCTATGGTCAATGTTCATGACAACACTGGATCAAAGATGATTGACGATGTCCTGAAGATGAAGAAGGAGAGGGAGGTCTCTCAGGGTGAGATTCGCGAACTCGCAGTTCGATACGATACTCATCTGCCAATTGGTGAGGGAGAGATAGACTTCGATGCTATCTTCAGAGAACTGAAACAACGCGGATATGATGGTAGATTCCTAATGATGTGTGAGTGTCCCTCTGACTTTCCACAGGAGAAGGAGAAATTTACTGAACTCTGGTTGGCAGCCTAACCTGCTTTGGCTAGAGATTCCACTAGTTTTAGGACCTCTTTGAGACCCTTCTTGTCATCAGCCTTCTCGTACAAGGCTCGTGCTTTTCGTACTGCATTCATTGCATCATTAGGGTTTCCTTGAACCACAAAGAATCTAGCTTGTTTCAAACGTGCAGCGCCCATTTTACTGTAAACCTCACTTGGATACTCAAACATGTCTACATTGATGACCTTACCACAATCAGGACAAGCAATCACAAGTTCCAGATCAGCATCAGGATCTTCTGCTGGTGGTGCCTCAGCTACAGGGGGTGTGGTAGCTAGAGCAGGAGGAGTCGGTTCAGGTGTGGGCGCTGGTGCGGGATCATCATAGGTCATCTCAGCTGCTGGTGCTTCCTCTGCGGTTGTAGCCTCAAGTACAGGAACATCACCCTCCATCTCATACTGAGTGGAGGAGAACTCAGTAGATAATTCAGGGGAAACTGGTCCCCCACCTACTGGGGGTGCGACAACGGGCTCTGGTTCAGGTTCTGGAGGTTGTTCAATGTAACCTGATTTTGCCCCAAGGATAGATTCTTCAATCTGTTTTGAAGTCGGTCCTGCTGGGGGCATCAGATGAGCCCCTTCTGGAGGGAGCGGTTCGCTACCTTCCATCATAGTTGGTGGGGGCACATCCTCGCCACCTGCCATCATTCCTGGACCCTCAAGTAATTCTTTGACCTCGCTTGCTCGAAGCATCCTGGTCTCAACAATTCCGGACCCACCAGGTTCGTCTATTCCCACGGTTTCAGCTTTGGCAAATGCTTCCTTTGCTTTTTCAAATTCAGATTTTGGTCTAGTAAGTCCACCTGCTGTCCTGACACGGTCTGTGGAAACTGAACTTGGTTTTACCCATTTGTCCTCTTCAGCTGCAACAGGTGCGGGCTCTGGAGTTGGTGCAGCCGGGGCTTCAGGTGCTGGTGCTTCAGGAAGTGGTGCCCTTTCTGGTTTAGCTGGTTTTGTGAGAGAAGATCCACATCTAATACAATACTTCCGTGTTGGTTGGTTAGCCTTACCGCATTTATCACATGTTCGCACCATACTCACCTCAGACAGCTGGTAGATACACATTCTAACTGATTAAGGTTTGCTGAATACACTTTCAACAGCCCTCAATACAACCCAATATCAATAAATTCGACACATTGATTTGGGACTTTGCATTGTATAATTAGCTGTTAGAGGTTTAAGTAGGGAGTGAATGTGGTTGCCAATAGATGTTAAGAAGTTACTTTCAGTTGCACAAGTCATTGTTTTGGTTGTTATTCTAGTTAGTCAAATATCCACATCCGTTTTTATTGATACATCTCACAATCATTCTCTTGCTACACTAAATCAAGCAGATAGTAGTATAGTCTGGGAAACCGTTAGTCTTCCCGAATATATGGATCCTCACAAGAATTACGATCGTACAGGTTCATGGATTCACTACAACATCTATGAAACGTTGTTTACATATCCCTGGGATACCGCAGACACATCCCCTTCGGTGCCTTTACTCGCTGAAAGTGTGGTAATATCCTCAGATGGTTTGACCTACACATTCACCCTCCGTCAAGGCATCACCTTCCATGATGGAACTGACTTCAACGCCACAGCTGTACAAATGAACTTCTGGAGAATGCTGGGACGAGGTTGGGACTATAGTTGGGGTCCAGTCTGGATGATTGCTGAACCAATCCTTGGTGGTGCAGCTGTAGAGAATGCAGTCTACACTTATGGAGATGGTAGTCCAGAGCACATTGCTGCTTGGGAAAACTGGTATGAGAATGTTAACGCAATTGTTGTAACTGGTTTTTATGAGGTAGAGGTGCATCTTGCTTATGCATACACACCATTCATAGCAGCCTTGACCAATGAGGTTGGTGCAATGATCAGTCCGACCTTCTTCATGAATCATGGTGGCATGTCACCAGAGAGTTCAGACACCACCCTGGACGAAGAAGCCTGTGGAACTGGCCCATACGAGCTGATTGATTGGATTCAGGATGATAGGCTTGAGTTGACACATTCCTATAACTATTGGAGAGCCGATGCTGCAAAGATTACACATCCCTACGCAGGTTCAATCGATGATATTACAATCAAGCTGAATCAAGATGTGAACAGTAGGATGTTGAACCTTCAGGCTGGAGTCATTGACGCTTGCTACTGGCCCATAACAAATGCCTACGACATCTGGAATGGCGTTACCACCATTGGTGACGGTACACTCCAGAGCCTTAACCCTGACATCAAAGTCTGGGCAGGTAATCCAACATTCGAAACTATGTTTATAGGATTCAACATGAACCCATACCTGAACATTTCAGACCTCATTACTGAGAATCCCTTCACGGACTGGGAGCTACGAGTAGCTGTATCATACGCATTCAACTATGGATCTTTGATTAACACCACAGTCAACGGTTTTGGTGTACAACTTCAGGGTCCGATTCCAAAGGGTATGTTTGCTCATGACAACGACCTCTACATGTTCGAACAAGACATGACTGAAGCTGTCACACACTGGAACTTGGCTATGGCCAATGGTCTGGATGCTATCTGGGCCAATAATTCCTACGAGCTCAACATCTATTACAACGAAGGTAACACCAGACGTGAGGCTGCAGGTCTTGAGGTGAAGCAGGCTATAGAGAACATAATTGCCAATCCAGCTTCTACAGATCCCTCCTCGCCACTTACCGTCGATGTAATCGGTTTAGAGTGGGCAAATTATCTGTATATGCTAAGAAACAAACAACTACCGGTCTTCTGGATCGATATGTCGCCGGACTATGCAGATCCTGATTTCTTAGCAATACCTATCATCAAGACAATTGGTGTCTTCGCTGACAGGCTCGGACTAGCAGGTTCAACTGGAGAGGCTGGTGTCGTATGGGATGGCATCACTGTTGACGGATGGACTGATGATGCTGCAGCAGAAACTGATGCCAGTCAGAGGATTCTGCTTTACGAGTATATTCAAGAAGCAATCGTTGATCACTGTGCATATATTTGGGGCTACCAAGCTACTAGCTTCCACGTAGAAGGGGCATGGATGAACGGATACGTATTCAATCCGATGCATGATCCGTATTTCTATCATTATTACAAATCGACAGGAACAACTACAACTGAGACTCCAACGGTCCCAACAACCGATACACCAACGGACACTACAACAGGATCTACGACCTCAGATCAAACCCCAACTGATAGCACAACTGGACCTGGTGACAGAGAGTTCCAGATGTTAATTATGGGGATATCCATTGGTTCGAGCTTAGTCATTATATTTGTGCTAATACTGATTATCAAGACAAGGAGGGCGCCCTAGGCAGACTCATCCTGACTACTAGCTAAACATTGAGAAACAAATCTCTGAATTGCCAAAGATGTTTCCGGGTTTTCAATCCCATGCGTAAGCCATACTTCTATCATTATTACAAATCCACAGCGACGATACCCGATGGTCTTCTGGATATACCAATTGAGGTATTGATTGCAGCAGCATTTGTGATTGGAAATATTGCGATTGTGATTCTGAAGAAGTCATCTAAGGGTTAACATGGTTACTCTCATGAGATATGATTCTGAATTGCCAAAGCTGTTTCTGACGCTTTTCTGTAACAATCTCTCATCAAAGACCCAACCTCAATGACAGTGCAAATCGGATCTCCCATGTTGACCATTACACCAGGAGGACTCCTATCAACTGTATTGGTATATTGAGATAGATCTGGCACTGCACCATCGCGCCTTGAGTACACTATCATCTTCACACCTGGTTCTATGCTTGGCAATTTCTCAGATAGCAATCCTTGTGAAGCCAAGACGTGAAGACTTGTCACGGAGATGTTTCCTGCGGCTTCCATTAACTCAAGAGTGCCTTGGATTCTAGGATTGACCTCCATCAACCAAATCTGATTTGATTCATCCACAATGAAGTCTAGTCCAACTGACCCGTTGAGGTCTAGCTTTGAACTGATAGCCTCAGAAACCTCAGATATTTTTGTAGCTGTTTCGGGCGCAAGGTTGCTTGGATAGTAATTTCCGCAGTAGGCAAATCCGCAGTTCCTACCAGCAGTTGGCATACCGATGAGTTGTCCCTGAACAGAGAGTGATAGTGCTAGGCTCCCTGCTGCAAGGACACTACAGCTAATATCGACACCTCGAACATACTCTTGAACCACTCTTGGTTCATACTCTCCATCCTCAGGGTCTCCAAATGCCTTGACTACATCTCCACTATTCCGCACAAACCGGATTCCACTACCTCCCCCTGAATGAATAGGTCGTACCAAATAGGGGAAGTTGAATTCCACTGAATTATCAACCGCCTCGTCTGGAGTTTCTGCTATCAAACGTCTGGTAGTATGAATATCCTGAGACTTTGCTATCTTGGCAAGAGATGCGAAGTCTCGTGCTCTTCTCATCTGATTTGGTGAGCATCCGATGAGCAATCCTTCCTCATGTAAGGGTGCGAGCGCATCTACGTGGTCATCAAAACCACTTCCCAGAATGACATGATCCAATTCACGTTCTTTTGTGAGATAAAGGAGATTCTCCACTAGTCCCTCGTAGAGTGGAATATCCAACGGTTGTCTTTGACGCGCACCTGGAGTGGGAGTCAAAATAGCAATCCAATCATCACAACAAGCTGATAGATCGTCATCTCCCCAGTAATCTGAAACAAAGACACTTGCTCCAGCCTTCTTTGCAGAGCAAGCAATAGGTCGAGCATTGAACCCAATGATTCCTACACGCTTGCCTTTGAGAGGAGAACGTATTGAAACCATAACAAGGCGGATGTAGTAGCCCTGATAAGGTCTTTCTGTTCTCGAAATATACACCGACCGGTATAGAGAAGGAGAGAATCCTGCTGACTGAAGACATTCACCACATCTATCCAATTGCTTGGATTGCAAAGAGTCCGGCTTTCCTGGACTATGTATCTTCAGTAGCATCAGAAAATGAGTTCTTGGTCGCAGATTTTGCCTCCGGCGAATATGATCGGGTTCCTTCTTTCTTTGTGAATTTGTTACCTGAAATCAGCCTATCTCTCCCTGAACGAACTGTTGTCTATTGTACTGATCTGCATGCATTACGACTTGACAGTCTTATGGGAAAACTTGAGGAATCAGCTCTACTCGACAATGTAAGAGTAGTGCATGCCAAATTAGAAACGATGGACGAACAAGCTAATCTTAGACCTGATATGATAGAACATCTTGAGAATAGCCCAAATATCATGATTCAGCTTGATCATCATTTGAAAGAACAGAAGTTCATTCCCCAAGAAACGTTCGATGTTGGAATTCTAAATAATGACGTTGTTGGGTACCTACATGAATACTACAAGGAATATAGTGATGCTGCAGTCAGTCTTCAGAAAGTGCACAAAGTGCTCAAGAAAGGCGCTCTTCTGATTGTTACTATGCCTTGTTCGTTGTATGTTGTTGATAATGTGCAAATTCTCGAATCTCTTGGGTTTGAATATCTAGAAGGGAAGGATATCGACCTAGCAGATGGTTCAGCAATAGCCTTAGACAGGCACACAGAGCCACAATCAATGAGTCGTCTTGGACACTACAGTTTCCTGATATTTGTCAGAAAATAATACATCAAGGATAGAATCATAGGGGAGAAATGGCACAAACTGACATAATTTCTCGCAAACCTTATACAGAGCGAAGCGTTGTACACAACTACATTGGTTGCAGGGGAAAACACAATGTCTGGAAAAAAACTCACCGATAAAGAAAAGGACACACTTGATGAAGCTCTCAAAGGAGCTGTCCTCTCGGATTCAGAACTTGAGAGGTTAGCAGAGGGTGTGGATGAATCTGGCGAAACAGTAATGCCAGTGGAAGGCGGTGAAGACCTGATTTCCGCTGCTGCACTTGCATTAGACTTTGTTGATCATCTGGAAACATCAGCTCCTCGGGAGATTACTGGTGACGAAGATGCAGTTGCAGGATTTGATGCTCTTCTGAAAAAGTTAGAAACCTTGAGAGCAGACATATCCTCCCTCCAGCGTGGTGTAGTTGGAGTTTTTGCAGCACAGCTCCTCACTTTCAGAGGGAACGTTGTTGACCTGAAATCCCGAATATCTGAAGAGATGGTAGAACGTCTACGCATGAAATTTTACAAGCAATTCATTGAGTCAATGTTCGTAGACATTGTTGATTCTGAATTTTCAGCTCTTGAGAAAGACCTGGTCGACAAGATTGTAGAACAGACTCAAGAACGATTCAAGGAATTTGCTCTTCGTGTCAGAGAGTCGGAAGTTGATTTACGAAGAACAATTGTCGAACAACAGGACATAGTCAGATCTTTCATGACAAGCCTGGAAGAAGAAACCGTTGCCCAGAGAACTGAACTAGCAGAGAA
The DNA here is from genome assembly GCA_001940705.1 of Candidatus Thorarchaeota archaeon AB_25. Lineage (GTDB taxonomy): Archaea > Asgardarchaeota > Thorarchaeia > Thorarchaeales > Thorarchaeaceae > SMTZ1-45. The sequence continues at coordinate 16,800 of MEHG01000015.1, read as the reverse complement.
ACAATCAGAGATTACCAAACTAGAAGTGGAGATCAGAAATCTCCAGTCCAAGGTAGACACAGGAATGGTCATGGGAGTTGCTAAGGAAGAGTACGAGCGACGTATCTCCTCTTTAGAAGAGGAGGTCAAAGACTTCAAAGATGACATTCTCCTCAAGGATGCTCTGATAGAGAAGAGAACTCAGAATACTGAGGAAGCTAGGAAAGAAGTAGAGGAATTGACGCACAAGCTTAGTGAAGCAATGAGTGAGATCGAGGTATACAAGGAAGAGGCGGCTCTTGCCAAACCACTGTCTGAAAAGACAGAGGCTGAGATTGAAGCCTTGAACTCCAAGATCGAGCTTCTCGAGACAAAACTGGAGGAAACGCGTACAGCAGGCGATGCTACAACAGCAACAATCAAGCAATTAGAAACTCAGATTGAGGATCTCAAAGGAGAGAAAGCTGGAGCCGAAAAAGAGGCAGCTGAGAGACTAGCTGAAATTGAAAATATGCAGAGCCGTTTTGCTGAGGTCAAGGAGATGGATGAGAAAATTCATACACTTGAGCGAGAGATCAAGGACGCAAAAGAACAGATGAATGTTGTAGAGATGCAGAAGGACGCCTTCGAGAAAGCAACTCGTCTGATGGAGAAAGAGCGAGATATTGCTCTACAGCAGAGAAACCTTTCTGATGAAAGAACTCAACGATACATCAAGGTCCTCGGAATGGAAGGCAACACAAAGGTTCTGCTACTTGTTGATGAGGTTGGCTCTATCAGCTTCACCGAACTTGGAAAGTCACTTGGCGTTCCAAAGGGTCAAGCCATGAAATGGGCCAGAGAACTTGACAAGTTGGGAGTTCTTATAATCAAGGGTGAAACTGTGAAATCTACTCTCAAAGAAATGGATATCAAAGAAGGCCAAGTGAAGGTTGAGAAGAAGAAGGAGAAGACATCGTAGTAATCACTAGAACTCGATAGATCGATCACCCTCACCATATGACTTTACAATTTGGGACCAGTAGTCTGCAAGTTTGGACATAGCTCTTGAGAAGTCCTCAGCAAGACGAAATTCACCCACCCTCTTCTCTACGAGACCTACATCACGCAACTTACGCATGACCTTGACGTAGAGACCTCTACTTGATAATACGAAGATTTGCCAATCAGAGTCGTTTACAACTCCATCTTTGCTCATGATAGTATTGAGAATCTTGGATGCCTGTTCTACTTGCATCTCTGTGAAAAAGACATACCGCAAGAGATGTCTAGGACTGATGAGGGATGGTCTCCGAATTAGGTCTATCTTTGCCATGGTCAGACCCTAATGAAAGACTCGAATGTTCGAATAAGACATTGGGTATTACACTTACCTTCTCAGAGATTTGATCATCAGCATAGGCAGTGCAATGAAAATGAAAACTCCAATTGAGAGTATCGTCTGCATCGCCAGAGACACAACCGCTTGGAACGATGGTCCCATCATATAGAATGCAACCCCGGTCAGAATGCAACCTAGAAACGGAAGAAGCTGAAACGGAGACCTCAGTCTGGCCATTGCAGCAACCAAGATGAAGAATCCATAGCCCACAGCAGCAAAAGCTAGTGCCAATGAGAACAAGACTGCGAGTGTTTCATAGAGACCAAACAATAACCATCCTGCAGAAGGCAAGAGATACGCAACTATCAACCAAATGAAATTGAATACGACTATCACTTTGAGCCCTGCTGATGCATTCTCAATGTCCACATTGGATGGAGCATTGGAAAACATGATGGTCATTGCAAGGAAGGCGATAATCCAGAAAACTGGATTGATGACTGTTAGCTCGGCAAAGGTGTAGAGAAAGGTGTAGACAAATCCGGCTATTGCATTCAATGGATACATCCAATCAGACAGTAGTGCAGGAGTAGATTTCACATTGATGAGACTGCTCAGTAAATCCAGTGCATTTGTGCCAAGCTCTGGTCTATCAGGTACAAGAAATGTGGCTCCAAAGGCAAATGCGATGAGCAGCACAAGTGATACTGCAACTGGTGCAAGATTGATGACAGCATTCTTGAACCGACTCTGTGGTTTCATGTATTTGACATAACCCAAGAGTATCTGATCACCCTTACGTTCCACATTGATTGGTTTAAACTCAACAATCTGTGTTCTTGTGAAAACACAACCTAGTGCATGAGATGACTCATGAAGTGCGACACCTGGACCGACAAGCATGTACCACGATCGTGATCCTGGATCTTGTGTTGTCCGCAGCATTGTGTGGGTCATTTTCTCGAGCAGCCACCCAAGCCCCCAAACAATGAAGAACAAGACAAATCCAAGTAGTACTATTGTGAAATATGCGTTCACTCCTCAAGCCTCCCATTGAATTCGTTAGTCGAAGTCCAATCTCTCTTTTCTTTTCATCCTCAACCTTCTTTGTTTTCTTTATCAGCAAGCTTCCTTTTCTCACCGTCAAGCTCGCGGAACCGTTTCTCCTTTGTTCTCTCAGCATCACGAATTCTTTTCCGAAGATGGTTAACTTTCTTCTTGAGAGTCGAGCGAGTCTTTTCTTTTTGCTGCTGGGCGGCTCTGAATGCATTGTCTGCATCTTTGAATTCACGCTCTGCATTCCGAAGCCGCTTTCGAACTGCTTCAATTGCATCTCGACGAGAACTGGCTTCTGCCTGGAGTCTGCCTATTTCGGCATCTAAACGGCTGTCCAATCCTTTAAGTTCCATTTCTGCATTCTGAAGATCTGTCTTAAAATTCCTAATATCTGAGTCAATCTTCTGAACTTTCTTATCCTGTAAGTACTCCGAATCCACCATCGTAATCATTGTACCCATGACACAATGCTATTTCACTGTTATCCATGATTGTCAGAGATATTCTTCACAGAATTGTTGCATTATTGTTCTCTCAGCCCGGCGTAATCTCTCTTGCATAGCTACACGTTTTATCTTCAGCTTCTTTGCTAGATGTTTAATCTCAGTTCTTCGAGGAATGTCGTAGTATCCGTTTGAAATAGCTACATTGATGGCGTCCAACTGCTTCTTGGTCATGTTTGGTCCAAGAGACCCTCTTGGTGAGCGGCGAACACTTAGAATGCGAACCTTCGAAAATCTTGAGCGGAGGTTATCGAACACCACGCGAAATGCATCTTGATCCGGTGCTAACAGGTGATGTATTTGGGTTCCTCCTTGAATAATTATTGGAAACCTAGACATACAACCACTTTCAAGGATGGTCTCGTGAATTGATTTCTTCTTCAACTTGTGAGTGACCTCGGTCCAGTATTGCTCTGGAGTTTCATGTGTCACTCTGACCTCAACAATGCTCGATGATTGATCCAAAGATTTCACATAATCGGAAAGCGGTTTCTCCTCACCAGTCAAACTTTGAATTATGCCAAACCCAAGGGGTCCATTGATAGAAATCAAGTCTACACGTACTGGTATCTTTCTGGTGAGATCGCATGAGTAGTATCCTTCAGCAGTAATCTCCAGTTTAGCTTCTATCATCTTATAAACACCCGTCGCATGACGGCAAAACACTATTCCTACTTCAATCTACCTATTTACTTGGGAGAATGAATCTCTTGATTGACGTTGAAGAAAGAAGTCCTCAGGACTCTAGACGAACCCGAATCATTGCTGTGATTCAAGCGTTATTTGTGACAGTGCTTTGGTCGTCTTCCTTTGTGGTTATCAAGTTTGGTCTTGAAGATATTCCACCATTGACATTTGCTGGTCTGAGATACTCTATCGCCTCAGTGATTCTTCTGACACTAATTCTAGCACAACCCAAAATACGCTCATCTCTTTTGGGTAGGTCGAGAAGATGGTGGGGGATGCTGTTTCTCTACGGGTGTATCTACATCACTGCGACTCAGGGAACACAGTTTCTGGGATTGTTCTATCTTCCTGCAATCACATTCTCCCTTCTTCTCAATCTGACTCCAATCATTGTGCTCTTGACAGCTATACCTTTGTTGGGAGAGAAACCGTCGACGGTGGAAACAGTGCTTGTTCTTGCAGGCATATTCGGAGTGTTTCTCTATTTTTACCCACTAGATTTTGTTGGGGTCTCTATAATTGGTCTCATAATCGGTCTCATAAGCCTACTAGCAAATTCAGCCTCAGCACTCATTGGTAGAGCGATCAATCGGGCACGGGACACACCGTCACTAGTTGTCACTGGAATTATGATGTCTGTAGGATCAATCTTCCTACTGTTATTTGGGCTGGCCACTGAACCATTAGCACCATTATCATTTACATCCTGGTTCTATATTCTATGGCTTGCTGTGGCGAATACGGCTCTGGCGTTTACCCTTTGGAATAGAGCAATGCGTGTGTTGAGAGCAGTTGATATGACACTCATCAATAGCACAATGATGCCACAGATTGTCATCCTCTCAATCATCTTTCTAGGAGAGTATCCAGAACCTCTTGATTGGGTAGGGCTGATTCTTCTCGCTATAAGTGTGGGAGCAGTCCAATATCTCCAAACAAAACATATGAATAATTCTAAGGACTAAACATCGTTCAGAGAAAGGCTAATGTGGTTAAGTGTAGTATATTTCCTTCCCTTAGGAGGAATGTTCTTGATGAGCTACGAAGAGCTCCGAAAAACCGACCTGTTTTCGTTCTTCAGTTTTTCAGAAACAGGAAGGCGACCCATGACTGATGGAATGCAGGAGATACATCTCAAACCAGGCGGTTTCCAGGAATTCATAGATGTCACTATGAAGATTGACAGATCTCAGAAGGTGCATCAAGGAGTTCTATATCTCGATAGGGAATGGATTGGGAGTCCAATGACTGTGAGTCCATTTGGAAAGGACTTAGCAAAGAGCTTCATTGCTGCTGTTACTCCTCCCATTGACAGAAAGAAAGCTGACAATGTTGCCAATACGATTTGGAGCGTTCAAGGCATAAGCGATAGAGAAATTGCGATACAACCACAGAGTCCAAAGGATCTTGTTCCTGAACTACCAATTGAAGAACTTGTGCACGTCTTTCTTGGGATTGAAGATAAGTTTGAGATGAAATTAGAGAAATCCTGCATCACAGTTGAAAATGTCACTGATGTGGGACGGAAGCGCCTGAGAATTTCAATTGAATCCGTCGAGTAACTACTTTGTATCCCAGGCCATCATTATTGTCTTTGCAATGTCTGATGCTGTGGCACCAATAAATGTGGCTCCTGAATCCACCAAAGTCTGAGCTATTATGTTACCAATTGAGGTCTCATCAACTATAGTTCCAATGAGTGACTCCTCAATTTTCTGCAAAGCTTCCTCAGGATGAAGGAAGAAATCACCCAGTATCGTAACTTCTGCTATTTTTCCTGAAGAAACCTGAAGTTTGACCTTCACAAGCTTGCCGCCTGGAATCTTGAAACTAGACTCACGCATTGACATCACCTCGAAAAGTTCCATTCAAAAGAGGAGTATTTTTCCTCAGCAAGCCGTGTTGCTGTTTCTTTCTCTTCATCAGTCAATTTTCCCGGAATTAATTCGATATCTAATGCATCTGAAAATCCGCGTTTGAGTGCCTCTTGAAGTTCACTGATATGCACGTCTCTGTCAAGAATATCTCGAATTGATGTGACGCGTTCCTTCACATCGGCAATCATCTTATCTGAGATTTTCTCCTGTGGCACCTTCAGAATGGTAAACATCAAGTTGACATCTAAATCGAGCAGCGTGGTTCCATGTTGAAGCACACATCCATAACGTCGTGTCATTGCGTTCCCTGAGACCTTCTTGCCACCAACATCGACATCGTTGATAGGTTTGAATTCTCCTTCAATACCTAGGTGCTCCAATGTTTTGACAATTCCGCCGCAGAGAAGTCTGTACGATTCAAGGATGTCAGTCGGAGCCAATCTGTGTCCCTTTGGCATTATGATACTGTAGGTGACCTCTCCCTCATAATCGTGAAAGACCGCTCCGCCCCCAGTAATTCGTCTTATGAAATCAATGCCATTTGATTGACAGAAGTCCACATCTACTTCATCTTTCATCCCTTGGAATGTTCCAATAGAGACCGCAGAGGGACTCCAGCGATACAGTCTGAGTGTGGGTGGTACTTTAGTCTCCTTCATTGCCAACGTGATCGCTTCATCGATTGCCATATTCTCGAATGCAGTATGAACCTCTAAGTCGATGAATCGAAACTCTTCCACTCAAACCACCAAGTTTGTTTCTTCTATAGCTCTCAGAACTTCCTCTTCAGTCAGACGACGGGGATAGTTGTACATCGGACCACGAGGTCTCTCGTTATAGAACGGACGGTTGCAGCCTTTGCAGCCAGTCACCTGAAATGCCACTCCAGATGATAAGGCTTCTCGAATCTTTTCATCTTCAATCTCTATTGAGATACTACCATCCTCACTCGCTCGTATCTGGTCTGATGCGAGAAGACCTTGGAACACCAATTGTCTAACAACCTGAATCCTTGGGTACGATGAGAGGTCCGGAGGAGACCGATCTTCAAGTGATGTGCCCTTGATGTTTGTGAAGGCGAATAGACCTACACTGACTCCCATCTGATACATATCGACTATGAAGTCTGCTGCTTCCTTCTCAGTCTCTCCCAATCCAATTATGAGATGGGTTGTTACTCGACCTTCGCCAAAAATCTCCAGGGCATCTAAGAGACCCTGTCGGTGAGACCTCCATCGGTATTCAGCTCCCCGATGTTCCCCCTTAATTTCCTCAAAAATCTCTGGTGTGCTTGCATCAAGTGCTATACCAATATTTGAGGCACCAATATCTTTCAACCTGACCATATCATCAGTTGAGACCGGATGAATGGCTACAGAGATCGGTAGTTTAGAGACCTTTCGCAATTCTCCAACAATCTCTACAACATCATTCATTACATCGGGATAACAGATGGTCTGGATACAGATTCTTCTGAACTGACCCGGTGGAGGCCAGGTATCAATCACCTCACTGAGTCCGTATTCTGGCCAAGAGATTCGCGAGAGTCTATCTGATGCAGAAGTGCTTTCTTTAGCCTGTGGACAAAACGCGCAGTTGGCCTCACATCCACCATCTCTGTAGGTCATGAGGAATGCAGTTGTGAAGTTGGGGTCTCTATCTCCTGATTCTAGCCCAACCTGAATGGCTGTTCCCAGTGATAGACGAACTCTCTCAACCAAGGTAATCAACTCTCATTTTACCTAATCCTCTTTAACCGTGTTGATGTTGCCTGATATCCGTAGCTCACAAAGGTCTCCCTCCTTGAAGAGCCCCTTGAACTGACCATATTTTTGGGGTATGAGAATTAGTTGTGGTGTTTTCTTCTTGGTGTAGTGCTTGGAATAGATGAAGCATGATAATCCGCGGATCTCAGTATTGTTCAGGAACGTCCTTATTGAAGGACCTCGATTGAAGAGGCTAGCACCGGGTTTTGTATCTCGGATTGTGCCTACAGGAAACTCCGTCAGATGGACATGTTTTCCGTGCTCAAGCTCTGTTGCACCAATCACTCCTCCGATCTTGTAGTGCGAGAGACCTCCATCAAGAATACCTTCGATGTTTCGCTCTTCACTAACTGCTGGGAGACCAACCAAATCACCGATTGTCGCATGCCCAAGATTTTCAGCATAACCGATGATATGATCCTCAGTCACTGAACCCACAGAGAGTTCAATCATCTCATACGAGCTGCTTGGCTTCCTTGATTCAAACTGATATTCGAATTCAAGTGGATATGATTTGCTTGAGCGACGAAATGATTCCAGTGGTAGAATCTCGACATGATAGTGTGGTCCAGTCCAGTAGTTGAAATAACGAGAACGAATTGCTCTCCCAATGCAGTCTCCAACATTGACAGTTTCTCCCTCTGATATTGTAGGTTCACAATGCATTATGCGAACTATATCCGTAACTGACTCCTCTGGAAGAATCCCAATTCCATAATCGAACTCATGAGTGGGGAACTGCTTGGTCTTTCCCATCCGTATCTTCCTAATTTTGACAATCTTTCCTGAGACAGGAGTGACAACATCACCACCCCACTCCTGGTGCCAAGGATAGATGTCAATGGCAGAACCAATATCGTGACCAATGTAGGGACTATTGAAGTAAGAGAAATAGGCATCTTCTGGAGCATGAATGTTGATTCCTGCAGCAGACCCAACAATACGCATCAAATAGACCTCTCAAAGATAGAGGGAGCATGCTCCAACAAAAGAGCATGCTACAATCTCGCTTATGCTTCTTTGGCTGCGGCGTAGATTGGTACTAGCTTCTCCTTCCAAGCTTCCAAGCCCTTAGGAGAAGATGGGTAGCCACTGTAGACTCTGCGAATGTCGTTCATCAGAGTTGCAACTTTTGAAACACGTAGCAGAAGTGGTATCTTACCGAACCCTGCAACAAGACGCTTGAACTTCTCACCTGCACCAAACTTGACCTCACCAGTCATGGATGTATCAAGAAGATCACTCGCCTTGATAATCTGCTTCTTGAATGCGAAGTTAATGTCCTCATTGGTTACATTCAGCAAGAACCATCTGAAGACATCGAGAGCAGCTTGTTTTGATCCATAGCTTTTATGGTATCTAGGGTTGTAGTCCCAGAGTGCTTCTATAGAGGTGTCCTTCTTCTCAAGTGCTTCAGAAGCAACGATTCCAGCATGAGCACCACCCAAGAGTGATGAACCAATACCACCACCATGAATTGGATTCACTTGGCAGGCAGCGTCACCCACTAACATGAAGTTATCATCAACCATGGTGTCAATGGGTCTTCTAATTGGTGCGACACCCCCACTACTATCGAGGACTTTGATGTCACCCCATGTATCCATCCAGGTCTTCTTCACGAAGTCGTACTGAATGTCCTTTGGATTTCGATGTCCTTCAATGGTCATCACACCATTTCCAACATTTACTCGATTCTTACCCTGCGGGAACACCCATGTGTAACCCCCAAGGGTCTCATCTTGATTCCAGAAAATCTCTAGAATGTCTGGAGTCTCAAACTCAAAATCGGGAGTTTCATAGATATCACGCCAAGCGACCATTCGGTCTTCACTAGCGATATGACGTTCAATTGGTGATGATTCGTGAAGTTGCATTCGAAGCATTCCTGTTGCACCAGTAGCATCAACGACTATGCGGCCCTTGACAACTTTTTCAGGTCCACCCTCCTTTGAGAGCTTGATTCCAGCAACTTTGCCTTCTTCGAAGACCAATCGCTTCACTCGAGTTGAGGCCCAAACCTCTGTTCCTGCACTTTCAGCCAGTCCAACAAACCATTGCCCCATCTTGAGTCTGTTGAAAGACATTCCAGTTGTGGTAGGACCCTCCATTCTCAAGCTATGGTCTCTATCTGGAGCAATAAGATCAATGCCGTTCACCTCATACTCAACAATTCCTGCTGGGAGCTCTGGAATCCCAACAAGCTCTCGCAGCTCGTTGATATGATGAGAGCCTAACGCATCCCCACAAGTTTTGTGTCCAATATTGTCTCTTTTCTTTCTATCTATAAGAAGTACAGAATGTCCTCTCTTTGCAAGTGTGTAGGCTGTTGTAGCGCCTCCAGTCCCAGCACCTGCAATAATAACATCATAATCTACCATGAATCATACCTTCTTTGACATTTGCCACGTCTGTTCTAGAAAGCCTTCGAGTTGTATCGAGATCAAAGGATTGTCTGCCCAGCCACACACACTAAGGTCGGGCATGGAAATCAGTGCCTCCTCTGAATCAATCACTATGTCGATAGCTTGTGTATCCTTAATACGCTGTTGGAAATTTGGGATTTTGAGATCGCTCTTGGTTCCTAATATGGAACGTATTTTCACACCACGCCTTGCAGCTTCATTCAGGGCTGCAAGAACACGCTCTCCGAAATCTTCCAGCTTAGGCGCCACCAGAAGAATGGTATCCTCTGCTCGGGAAATCATCGAGAGCATTTTTGACATCACGTCACTGTTACCTCGTATAGTGTAGATGAGTGCAGGAATCGCAGTAGAAGACGTACGTGTTTCTTGGAGTTTAGTAAGGCCTTCAAATAACTGCCGAAGTTTTGATGTCAGTGTTTCCTTTAGGTGTGAGAGTGGTGCAAATTGGTAAACTTTTGGTCGTCCCTGTTGAATGACTACGTATCCCTTTCCAACCAATGCATCAAGTACTGAATATAGATTAGCATGATGGATTCCAGTTTCATCTGCTAGATCTGAAACAGTTGCAGACTCCGTCATGTTGAGAGCAAGAATTACGGCGGTTTCATGTGCACCAAAACCGAGCTCTCGCAGGGTAGTCCCCGCACGATTAGTGATTTCATCTGCAGTCTTCAAACTCGTAAGGTTCATTTTCGTCATAAAATTATGTGCAATTACTACTTAAAACGTTTACGACTTGACTGCGAAACCGGTCAATATTTCTTTGACAATGTCTCGAGCGGCAAATGCAGTGATACCTGTTGTATCGACAAGAGGATTGAGTTCGACAACATCAGCGTAACGAACCTTTCCAGTTTCAAACGCCGACCGGAGTAGTTCAACCAGATCAATCATGGAAAGACCACCAGACTCAGGATGACTCACACCAGGTGCAACCTGAGGAGATAGGACATCTATGTCAACTGAGATGTATATGTATTCGACACGTTTCCCAATCTCCTTGACACGTTTGTGAAACTGGTCTTTCGATGAGATTGGTGCCTTTGAACCAGTCATCTCTTCACGTTGAGCTGGAAGGGCGGAACGGAGGTCATAGGCAGCGATATCTTCTCTAAGCACTAACTCATCATCTACCATCCTTCTCACACCAGTTGCATGCGAGAGTTGGTATCCACCCATGTCTGAGTATAGATCTGCATGTGCATCGAGATAAACAAGCCCATAACGACCCGGTCGACCTCTCTTGAGTCCTTTTAGTATTGGATATGAAATGAAGTGGTCGCCACCCAGAAAAAGAAGGCGACTCTCTCTTGATGCAAGTTTTGTACAAGCCTCAGAAATGTCGATTGCTGCAGCTTCGGGAAGTCTAAGTGCTATCTCTAAGTCCCCTACATCTTCTAATGTGAGCATCTTTGTCAATGATTTGTCTATTGCATCCTTTCGCTCTAGAGAAAGAGGATAACTGTGAGAACGTTCGCTATCTGTTGCCTGACGAATGGTATCAGGTCCAAATCGAGGACCCGGTAAGTAACTAGATGTCATATCATAGGGTACACCGACAACTCCGACATCAGGGTCTCCGGACTCGGGGGCAGGAATGCCAAAGAAAGCTCGGGGTAATCTCAGATAGCCATTGAGTTCATCCTTGAGTGGCATAGACTCACTTGGCCGGCACTACAAGATAAACATGCTGTTGAATTAGAGTAAAAGAAAGAGAGGTGTGATTCCCTGAAAGAGAACATCTCTCAGGGATCACCGATTGAAATTATACTTGGTAGGTACCGCCGCCTTTACCACGCGCCATAAGCGCGATGTTGACGATTGCACCTAGTGCGACTGCTCCACCCATCACGGCAGTGAATGGCATACCATCCAGGAACATAGCTTGGAGGAGACCTATTGGATCAGCACTGACTGTGTATCCATCTACGTGAGTGTGCTTTGAGAAGGTGTTGTTTCCATAATCATACTCAAGCTCAGCTGGAGCAAATGCATAGACACCCTCAAAGTCGAATGTCACTGTATACGAAATGGCCAAAGTGCCACCACCGGGTAAAGTGGCTGTGGTACTGCTTGTTGGTCCTGCAACAGTGACCGAACTTGGATACGTTGCTGCAATGTTATCATCTACAAGCGAAACGTTGTAGACAGGTTCAGTTCCTTCATTAGTGACAGTCACTGTTACCTGAGTTGATCCACCAGGTATGGCGGTTTCAGGATCGAAGAATCGAGTAATTGTCACTAGAGGTGGGAAGTCACCAGCATCAAAGTTGATAATGTAGTCGGTCTCTGTATAACCCGTAGCATTCCAAAATACTATACTTGCGTTTGCATCGTAGAATGTTCTGTTTCCTGGTTCATCCGATGGTGAATATGTCACATTTTCCATATTTGGAGGCAGAAAAGCAGCCACCAAGGACTGACCACTGCTCAAACCATTTACTTCATCTGTTGGTGACTTACCAAGTAGGTCTTCGAAGATTCTCAGTTCGTCAGAGGTAGTCGATAGAATCTGGTTTCCTATGTATCCAGCTGCAGCAATAGCCAGTGGACCATCGAGGTCGGGCATTTGGGATAGCAGGAATGATGCTGGAGTTGGCTCTCCACCACCGCCGAATCCCTCAATCAGGTCCATGAGGTCTCCCATATCAGGCACAGCAAGAAGACCAGCGCCTGATGCACGAGCTTCAGTGAAGACAGTCGGATCAATCGCTCCAATGAAACCACTCTGGTCCATCACACTAAGAACGCTGTTTACTGCGTCCTCGAATGGGTTGGTGACTTGATAGATGAAGAGATTGATTGAGGTGAATGGAAGATCAACAGATTCTCCAATTAGACCTGCTAGAAACTCTTCGTTAATCTCGAGATTCAACAACTCTGCGAAGCTAAAGTCGAATCCAGTGTGAAGATGTGATCTGATAGCAGCCATCTGTGTTTGGGCTTGAGCATCAGTCAAGTCGAAAAAGACATTGATCAGCAGGCTAAAGTCGGTGCCAAGCATGTCGAATATCGAGCCAACGTCAAAGCCGCCCTCTCCAAATTGCTGGGCCATGAACGTCCCTCCACCGCCATCGGTGAAGTTGAAGAGATCTGCTCCAACAAGGTCCAAGACATATTCCAAGAGTTCACCTTGTGTAGCTATTAGTGCCATCACAGCGCAACCATCATACATTGGGTCATCCAAAGCTAGTTGTTCGTCTGGAACTCCTAATTGTCCATAGACAACCGCTGGTGCACCCTGCTCATCAATAGCAGTGAACACAACCTCGGCTCCATTCTCAAGTAAGTCGAAGAAGAACTCTTCTCCTATGTCTTGAGCTATTACTGCACCGCCTGTGTTTGCAGCTGTAACAGCTGGAATTGAGAATAGGAACCCAATTGCAATTATGACAAATGCGTGCTTTTTGTTCAGTTTCATTCTAAAATTCCTCCTTGGGTCGGACTACAGCTCCAACGATAGCAGCCACAATGACTACTATGACTGGTGTGAAGAACCAAAGCAACAGTGGTGTGAGGAGCATCAAAATTGAAGACGGATCAAAACCACCGCCGCCACCAAAGGCTGACGAAATCAGTGGCAAAATCTGATCAATCATATCTTGGATTAAATCAATCCCAAGAATGTCAATAAGTGAAGATCCAGGTGGCACGACGAATGAGCCTAAAGTAATACCTGCCTGAAATATCAGGTAGACACATAGAGCAATTAACGCAAGACATGAGAGCCAAGTCATCAGACCGACGACGAAGGCACCTTTCTTGGTTCCAGCCATCATTCCTCCTACAAAGCCAGCTCCTGCCCAAATAGCAATCATGGTAAAGTTACTCATCGGATTGACGAGTATTAGATTCACCATAACTAGTGTTGGCCTCAAGTAATTACCAAATTGAGGTGCAAAGATGGCAATCAAAGATTCATAGCCATCCGGCAGTAGGAACCAACTCCCAATGAGGACTATAGCTAGAGCAATGAGCCATCCAAAATATTTGGACGAAAACGATGACGTAGCATATACCTCCTAACGAGTTAGGTTCTAGTACACTTTTCCTGTTTTTACGCTATTAACACTTTGGCGGATGTTTCTTTTTCATAAATCGGAAACATTGCCAAAGCTGAATCAGTAAGAGAGATATAGGTGGTGTACGAACGCCTCTATGTAAGGCTGTGAAAAATAAACTTTCGAAGCGAGAAAGTAATGTGTTCAAAAGGACACAACAATGGTAATAGTAGGTCGATGGAAAGTGGATAGTGACACCAGTGACGAACCAGTGTATGAACTAATCCAGCTGATGTCATCATTGAATGACACGAGAAGAGCAATACTTCTGGCCCTGGCTCATATCTACCCTAGAAGCGTGAGTGGTGTTCAGTTGAGCCGATTAATCGGTTACAGCGGAAAATCAAGAAGTCTGTACAGAGGTGTAATTTCCCATCTAAAAGAGAATGAAATGATTCAGATTGACCAGCTAACACCGAAGCTTTACGCAATCCGAATAAATAATGAGCATCCGTTGCTTACTATTCTGGTTGATCTGTGCAAAGTTCATGGGAAACTATCGCGAAAAATGTACTTGAAAGCGCTGGAGGAAGAGTGACAGTGGAAAACAATCTCCTGTTAGAAGCAAAGGCACTCTATAGAGATAGGATTAGGATTGTCTTCTCAGCCCTCATCATAATCTTCTCAATAACCTTCTATTTGTATTATACTTCAGGGATTGCTGGTCTCGAAACAACTCTACTACCTGAGGATGGTATAATACGAGGGATTCAGGTTGTAGCATCGTTCAATAATATTGGACTATTAATTGCGGTCGCGCTGATGGTGATTGCTTTTCAGTTCTGGTCATGGGCTTTCTTACCAGGACCAGCTTCGTTGTTCACTATGTCTGTCCTTAGGGGCATTCTTGGTCCCGCAGCTAGTATCACACCGACTATCGGAAAGCACTTCGAAGTGATACTTGAAAATGGTTTAATGTTTAGCATTAGTTGCCATATTCAAGAAAAGGGGACCGATGATTGGTTCTCCTACCGTCTTGTATCTTCAGAGCTAGAGAACGGAAACCTCAGGAACGTTGCATTACGACATGGGTTCTCACTCGAAGGTAGCCGATTTGTAGCGAACGTTAGCAATGATGAGCTGCATCACAGAACACTACTACTAGCCAGAGCAATGACTATCGCTAGTACGTCTATCTAGTTATGTGGATGCCTTAGTGCTCTGGGTGTCTTGCGTTTCTTCTTCTTTCTAGCATAATTATCGATATCAGTCATCCAACGAGTAAGCATCATTGGATGTCCCCTGTATCTAGCAGGAATAGTAGTACCAATCGGTGACCGTTTGGTTTTCTTCTTATTCTCCCTTCTACTCATCTAGATTCATGTATAATAAGGATTGAACACTCATCAACCTTGCGACTGAGAGAACTACATTCAGGAAATCTATTTTTGTGTTAATCTGAAGATTTCATTGAACACATCATGGTGATGCGGATTAAACGAACCATCGACATTGCAATGAGCAACTATACTGAGATCACTGGTTTCTGTGTTTTCACCTACGAAGGCAAGGTCGCATACGCCAGCGAGAACATGAATATTGGTGGCGAGATTGGAACCATCATTCAGGCATGGAACGGTCATCTTCAGAGTTTCTCATTGAAGAACATTGCTTTCCTCAAAGCACTAGCGACTGAGCAAGGATTTGTAGCTATCAATCCCGAGGGCGCGGTAAGTCTGATATGCGGAACTGGCAAGGGTGTTTGGTTTGTTTCTGTTTTCACGCGAATGGATGTTGATAAAGAAGGTATCCTGCGTGAATGTATACAAGCCGCGAAAAATCTTGAAACATCAGTCTCTATCTTTGATATCTAACTCTCACCGGTCAATCATCGGTTTTTGTTCAGCTATGATTCTTGCTATGAACGCCATCATGGCACCAATCCAACCAAGGGACTGTTGAAGTTGTTCCATCATTCCCATAACAAACATTCCCGATGATGCCATTTGGACTAAGGTCATCAGTAGTCCCACGACACCTACTATTATTCCCGCTGAAATTAGAATTCTACCAAACCTGACTCTCCGGGTAGTTAGGATAAGACCTCCAATGATTACGATCATGCCTCCAAAAGCAGCCCACATTGCTAGTCCCGTCATGAAATTCTCAAACGTCTCAAGGAACGCGAGTCCAAATACATACTGGAGAATTTCAGTTAACTCACCAATCACACCGATTGCTCCGCTAACACCGGAAACAAACATGAGCATTCCTCCTCCCAAACAGAGGAGAAAGGGGTTCCTATTGTGAAGGGTCATACAAGGTCATTCGCCTAGTATCTATGATTTAAAGGTAGCTTCTTCGTATTTAGAAAATTCTAATAGTGAATTATTATTCAAAATCGAAATGAAAGTAGCGTCTGGGTGAACAAGAATGGAAGAGATATTCTATCGAGGTGCACTTGCTATTCTGATTATCGCATTTTTCATTATCAGAGCTCCAAGTGTTATAAGTGCTTCAAAAACAGAGAAGACCGAGGAGAAGAAACAAACTAGAGAGAGACTTCTTGTGCTGCTCAACTTCATTGGAATGATGGGTATACCATTTGTTTACATTCTTACTCCGTGGCTCGATTTCTTCTCGTATTCGTTTCCTGAGTTCTTCAGATTTTTCGGAATTGGTTTTAACATCTGTGGCTTTATTCTACTAATATGGGTTCATAGAACACTAGGACAACACTGGTCGATGATGCTTAAACTGGGAGAGGAGCATAAACTTGTTACTACTGGACCCTATGCCCGAATCAGACATCCCATGTATACATACTTCACCATAATGGCGATATCTACTGCACTGATTAGTGCAAATCTCTTTGTTGGAGTATTTGGCATTGCCGCATGGACACTGCTGTATATAATCAGAATTGACGATGAGGAAGATATGCTTCTAGAGGAGTTTGGAGAGGAGTATTCGGAATACATGAAGAGAACTGGCAGACTTATTCCCAAACTCAGGTGATCTTCTTCATACTCCGGATGTTATACTAGAGATGAGTCAGATTGAACATGTTTATATTCGCGTCGATGTTGAGTTTCGAAATGAAAGCAGTTTACAGAGAAGTCTATGGACCCCCAGAAGTCCTAGAATTGAAGGAAATTGAAAAACCGGTTCCCATGGATAATGA
>MEHG01000014.1 GCA_001940705.1 Candidatus Thorarchaeota archaeon AB_25 | reverse complement strand
ATGAATGAATATCTTTCCGATGATTGGAATCATGATTCCTTCATAGTATAGTAGTGAACCTAGGAACCCAAATGTTACGAGTGAGGTACCGATTGTCACACCCATCGGAGCACCACGCTCAGTCTCGAAGAATCCAGACTTGTCATCTGGAACATCGGTGTCGACATCAATATCATGGTCATGTTCGACATGATGCTCTACGTCATGTTCAACATCATGGTCTAAATCATGTTCAAGGTCATGGTCGATATCTCCGTGGTCAACATCATGGTCAAGGTCATGATCTAAATCATACTCAACCTCTCCATGGTCGACATCGTATCCGTGATCCACATCATGCTCCACTTCGTGTCCAATGTCATGCTCTACCTCATGTCCAATATCGTGGTCTACTTCATGATCAATGTCATGGTCTACATCATGTCCGATATCGTGGTCTACCTCATGATCAATGTCATGGTCTACATCATGTTCAACATCGTGATCCACATCATGATCAACGTCGTGGTCAACATCATGTTCAACGTGACCATGGTCGGATATTGCGGCAAAAATCCTACCCAAAGCAAACAGTCCAAAGGTATAGAATAAACCAGCAATTAGTATCCCAAATGACACCTCTCTCAGTAATGCCGCAATTGCCACTAGATCCTGCATCTTCTATCGACTGACTCCTTTGAATGAACTGTAGACCCTACTGCCGGCTACTGGGTAGCTATACTCGTGAAGGCAAATAAACCTGAGCTACTCTCAGTTGCCAAAGTACTGATTTTGTCGCTTTGAATTTCGAATATTGCTGGGTATTTCCTTTGCTGTTGTTTCTATACCACTAACTTTCATAGCTCCTTCTGTCATCATGAGTTTTCTTTCACGGAGTTTCAATCTAGATATCTCAACCTGAAATGCAATCAGTATTGCGAGAAGCAGGACCCAGTAGTATATTGTGAATGGGAGTAGAATGTAGTTGTGCGATACAAAATCGATGCCAACTCTTAGTGATAGTGTGAAAATCAGAATTCTCCCTGATGCCATTATCATTTCAGTTGCGGATGTACGATTGCGCCTGAATTCCAGGCAATCCCCAATGATTCGCATCCCTAGACCTACCAAAAGAAGCAGATGCGCGGAAACATATCCAATCGCAAAGAACACCGTTCCATTATATCCAAAGTCACGGAAGACAATCATATACTGATCAGAAAGATGACCTGGTTCTGACAATAACAAGATGCTAGATATGAATCCGATGAACAGAAATGCCGATACTGCAAGGTCTCCTAACGCTTCAACTCTTGTCCGTTCACCAATGATACATTTCGATTTACCACTCTTAATTCTCCAGCGACGGAAGAGATAGTACAAAACCACTGGACCAAGAAAGATGGGTCCAAAGAAAATTGCTATCGAACCAGCAGCCAACCACGGAATGTGAATAGTTTGGGATATCATTAGACCATATGTTGGAATTATTGTGAAGAGTATAATCCATCCAATTAGTCTGAGGATGGTAGAGCCTGCAACATTCTTCGTTCTCTGAACTAGCTTCTCAGTTTCTTCTGCAATAACTGTTGGTTCGGAATCATCTACATCCCACCAGAAATCCCCACTTCGCGTGACAAGCTGGAATAGAAGGACTGATCCCCAAAGCAGAATGTAAATCAAAAATGTCACCATGAATAGGTAAAAATCGGTCCGATAAAAATTCGTCAACCAAATTTGAGAACTATCAATGAGTAATAAAGCAGCAAATGTTAATGCAAGCTCGCCTTTGATATAACCAGTTGGATCTTGAGAGCTTAAGCGTTTTCCACCATAGAATGCTTTGGCAAGAAAAACTGCCGAGGCAGGGAATACAACCAAGGGGATGTATAATGGGGTTGGAGAATACATAGAAGAAAAGAGGAACATGACTAATCCAGTAAGAGAACAAAGAATATCAACAACAACGAGAGCATCACGAGGTTCCTTGACTACATTCTCAGGTAGTGTTAGAAACCTCTGTAAAATCGACCACTCCGGATAGCTACGTTTCCAAAGAATTGTTTTTTGACGTTTGAGATGAAAACTCAGCACACCTAAGCCAATCCCAACTAACATGAACTGACCTAGGAGCGGGAACAGAGCGCCAGGGTAAAGCCAAACGGGTCCAATCAGAGTTGACATTAGTACAACAAGAAACACCCAAGCAACTGCAATAGACACTCCCTGTAGGAATACTCTTGAGGTAGATGCAGTAGGATCTTTACGAGGCTCTTGCCCTTCTACCTCTACCTGAGGTTCACTCTCATCTTGAGGAGCTTCACTCTTTGGTGGAATTGTTTCTGGAAGCATAGAGAACTTGTATTCCTCAGCCACTTCGCTTGGAGCTCCAAACTGAGCGACTACTTTCTTTGCCGATTGGAGGGTGACCTCCCCCTCTCCGAGGTCACTAGCAGTTTCAACCATGTAGGTTCGGAGCTCTGTTATCACATCATCAGAGATAGATTCGGGTAAGTGTTCGCTGACGAGTGTCAGATACTCTTCAATCACACTAATAGGTTCATCAGTCATTTCAACCCTGCCTCCTTTGTTAGAAGCATCAATTGGTCGTTCAAGCTTTGCCAACTCTTAACCATCCTCCGTAGAATTCTTCGCCCATCTCTAGTGACATAGTATAACCTTCTCCGTTTGCCTGATGTGTCAGACCATCTTCCCTCCAAGATTCCTCTCTTTTCCAACCTACGTAGTAGAGGATACGTAGTGCTTGGCTCTAGTTGAAGAGCATCATATTCTTCTTGACCGAGCTTCTTCATGATGTCGTATCCATAAGATTCACCATCAAGGATGATTGCAAGGATGGCCAAGGACAGAGCCCCACGTCGAATCTCCAGTGACCACCGTTCGTACTCAGTTTCTGGTCCCACTTTGTCATCGGCGTCGGTCATGAGGCATCAAGCTCCCTAATTACTACGTACGACGATATAGTATGTGGCACGATATATATTTAAGCTTTTCACATTACTAGAAAGGCCCCAAACACCTTAATATGGAACAATTGGCATCGAGCGACAGAGGTGCTCGCACTGAGTATTGTAGACCATATTGCTTCATTGCTTGATTCAGTTGATATTAAGTACGAACGCGAAGACAACGTCCTAATGATGAGGTGGAAGACAGACCACTTTGAGGACCTAAAACTCAAAATCATCACTAACAAAGATGAATCTTGGGCATACATCGTCGCACCCTTCACTAACTTCTATGAGGTTGAGGAGACCAAGAGAATGAAACTTGCATACGACATGTTGAAAGAATCTTGGAAAGCCAATGGTGTGAAGTTTGCCATTGACGATACTGATGACATCATTGTTATCGCAGAAACCAACGACACAGATCTTACCGCTGAAGAGGTCAGGACTCTAGTTGGCCACGTTGTGCACGCTTGTGATACTCTTTGGGAAATCTATCCTGCATAGATGGATAAAATGAGATTTAGCACCCGGTGCATCTCTGTATTGGGCATCCCTTGATTTTGTATATTCGACATCTTCATAAGTTGCTAACACTGAGCCTCGCGAGTGAGCCATATGAATGAGCCAAGTCCTGGACCCCCCTTTCCAGCAGACAAGAGGGAGCGGTTGGTAAGTATCTTCTATCCCAAACGCGCATCCTTCATTTTTTACTATGTATTTGGCACAGTTGTTTTCATTGTTGGAACCGGATTCATGACCGTAACATCATACGGTGGTCTAGGTCGTGACCTTGTATCTTGGTTATTAAGCGCAGGTGCTATGATCTTTGGAATTTTACTGGTTTCTCTGGCAGAGAGTCGGCGATGGTTCACACTTTACATTATTACAACTTGGAACGTAAGAGTACGAAAAGGTGTTCTTTCCAGGAAAACCAAGCGGGTCTTCTACGATGAAATAGCAATACTCCACTGCAGTGGCCCTCCCGATGAACGTAAGGTCGGAATGGGAGACGTTGAGATTTACACATCCAAGGATGATGAAAAGCCAGCTCTAGTTTTCGATGGTGTTCACAATCCTGATGGAGTTCGTGAAATCATTCAGAGGTTTATCGAATCAACTCCAGACCCACTACCTTGGGCTCATCTTGATAGAACCTAGATAGGAAACTGCTATGATATTCCGGTTCTCAATTCTCTCATCTCTCGGTTTGAGAACTATCCTTGCTTAAATAGCACAAAGAATGCGGTTTCAAATCATACTCACCTCATTTTTCTTCTTGCGAGTGACCTTTATTATGGTCCAATGACATAAGCACAAAAGAAATCAAGCTACAATTATCTGTAAATATGGAGAGGTAAGAGTGACCCGCTTCACTATAAGGTATGTTGCATCAGACGGCGAGAAGTACCAGGTCGATAAGGATGACCACTATCCGGAAATCGATCTTTCAGATACCAGTATAAAATCCATCAATTTGGAAGCTTTAGGTCAATGCTCTAAGCTTGAGAAACTCAATCTCGATGCAAATCTACTAACAGAGATTGACCTCTCTCCTTTGGCCTCCTGTTCAAATCTGAAAATACTAAGTATGACTTCGAATGAATTGACTCACATTGACCTAGAACCATTATCTCGGTGTTTCGAACTCCAAGCACTTGAAATCTCTGACAACAGACTAACTGAAATTGATCTTTCACCTCTAAGCAAATGCAAGGAGCTCCGATGGCTCTACATTTCTGACAATCGACTCAAGGAGTTGGACCTCTCCCCACTCAGTGGATTGTCAAAGTTACAATATCTTGTGCTGTCTGGGAATCTACTTCGAGAAATCGACCTCGGCGCATTAGAACGGTCAACTGACCTGCGCTATCTGCATCTCAATGAGAACGCTATCCAAAAAATCAATATCTCAGTGTTGTTTCACTTTGAGAATCTCGAATCATTAGTTTTTGATGATTCAGTTGTTCTGACTGCAAATCACAAACTCAAACATCTCCATTACTTCCCAGATCCTATCAATGAAAGACTAGAGAAAGTGGAGTGGTCCCATGAAGTGTCAGAGCCTTCTGCAGCAACTTGACGTATAATACTCAACGATTTATGAAGAGAACTATTGCATTACACACGCAAAAGATAGGCTGGAAGTCTATTGTATGGCTGAAATTCACATTACCTTCACAATAGAAAATGGCGTCGAGCTATATTTCCAGACACAAGATGATGTCACAGAAATCGACCTCTCAGGCCGAAACATCATCGACATAGACCTCTCTCAGCTAATTCAGTGCAAGACACTCAGAGACATTAACCTCTCCGCCAATCTGATTAAATCTATAGACTTGGAACCCCTTAGGGAATGTCCCAGTCTTGAGAGATTGCTACTTGGTTCAAATCTGGTTTCGTCTATTGACCTATCTGGTCTTGAGAATTGTTCAAATCTGGATATACTCTCCCTCGAAATTAACAAACTACAGAGGATTGATCTCTCTCCGCTTATGTCATGTCTGAAGCTTCAAGAATTAAATCTTCAAACGAATGACTTCCAGGAGGTAGATTTGTCACCACTTAGAAAGTGCACAGCTCTGCGTTTTCTCAGACTTGATAACAATGAATTATTTGATGTTGACTTGGATCCACTATCCGGTTGTCTGAACCTTCAGGAGCTCTTTCTGGAAGGTAATCGTCTTGACGAATTGGATCTTTCTCCATTAAGAAGTTGCAAAGCGTTGGAAGGAGTTTGGTTACGAGCAGCTGGTTTACTCATGATTGATCTGAACCCCTTGAGGGAGTGTCCAAATCTGCTTTGGCTTGATATCAGTGAGAACCATATGAAGACAGTTGATATTACTCCATTATACTACTGTCATGACCTCGAATCTTTCATGATTGATGAAACTGTACCTCTGATGGCTAAGGTTGGACTATCATACAATCTCTGGCCTAGTACACTAGAAGAAATCAAGGATCGGGTTTTCTGGGTGGATGTATAACCGCCCTTGGTTATACCCAGGTGACACTAAATTTACCCTAAAGAGAAATAGGGATTTATAATCTGCCAAATAAGACTAAATAGATAGAGTGAGATTGTTTTTTGAATTGAAAAGAATTTAAGAAAAGTAAAGGTGTAATATCAAAAATGAAGAAATCTAAACCAATTTCTTTCACGTTAATAGCAGTTCTTATGATTATTGGCTTGACAAATACAGCAACAGCGTTATCTTGGGGTGTTTGTGAGGGAGACGATCTGAAGTATGATGCAACTAAATACACCGATAATCAATTCATTATTGACCAAACTGTCACAATGACCGTAACATTCAATGTAACTTATGTGGGGGATTACGTTACTGCTGATATGAGTGAGGATGGCGGTGCCTCATTTAATGTATTCTTAAACACTCAAAGTTTAGACGATGTCTATGGAATAAACATCAAGACTACGAATGGAATAAACATACGATATATTGCTGACGAGCAAAGGGTTCAATCTCAAATGAATCAGATAAATGACACTTTGGGCTCGGTTTTGGACAACTTTGTTATATCAAGAGTTGGAAATAATCTCATAATCTCTGCACATGGAAGTGGAACAGGAACTAGTTGGACTTATGACGCTACAATTAATTATACCAGTGACTATGTGCTAAGTAGTATGTCCGAAGATCACTTTCAGACAGATGGAGAAAACGATGCGGTACAAAACGTGTTGTGGACTCAAGTATACCATCACTCAACATGCACTAGTTCAACAACTACTCCAACTACTACTCCCGGAACTACTCCAGCACCAGGACTTCCCACATCGGTAATAATTGGAGCAGGCGCTGCTGTGGCAGGTGTTATAGTCGTTTCAGTTATAATCATGAAGAGAAGATGAATCGATGGTATTTTGCTAATGCTCGGTTCTAACGGAGACCATCCACCAGCTTTAGTTCATGTATGACGACGGTGACACTAGCTCTAATTTTGTCTGGTAATATTGAGTTCATTGTGACACTAATGACTACCATTGATGACAACGCAGCGAGGATGACCCTTCGTATTGCAGGTGTTCTACAAGAGATTCGAGATGTCTGGGCGAAACGATTGGATGTCTACTATGCACAGATTGAGTCATTGGTGGATGGCCAGTGGTTGGAGACCGAGGACGTTATTGGTATAATTAGAGAGTCACGCATGGCATCACGTGAGGCTCTAGATGGGTTGGGCAATGATCTAAGTGCCGAGTTGGTCCACACCTCTAATGGGGTAGTTGCTCGATACGAAGCAGAAAGATTATCCTTTATCGAGGAGGTCAATGACCTCAGAAACGAGATTAGTAGGTTACTCTCAGGTGATGAGAATGTATTGAGGCGCGAAAATGAATCGCTCCGGATGGCAATAGATTCAATCCCTGAGTTCAAGCTTCTCAAGGTTATCCAAAGAAGTCGTAGAACGAACTACAAGGAACTTGAAGCAAACTCAGGTGAGAAGAAGTCAGTCATTCGCAAACTTGTAAAGGAGCTAATGAAGAAGGGATATGTAAATGTGGATAAGAAATCCCGTCCTCACGCGATTATATATCTGACTGCTCCATGGACTCAGAAAGATTCTCAGCATCAGCCATCATTTGGGAGTCCAAAGCCTGAATCTTTCCTACATGCTGAAATTGAACGTCACTAGCACCCATTCCCTTAGCGATTCTTTGCATAGTACTACCTGTCCATCGAATTGTGATTTCATTCAACATGATAATAGGTAGAATGAAGGCCATTACCATAAATGGAAGTCCTATGGACCACCCTAGACTCACCATGATATTTTCTAGAGTGAGGGGCACAGTATGGATTATGAACTTCTGGTAGAAGTATCGGTTGAACATGGCAATTGGGAATGCTAGAAGTCCAAATCCTCCAATGAGATTTGAGTACCAGCGGCCCACACCTTCTGTGTCTGGGCATCGTCTCAGCTGTAGATGTTTAGGTTTCACATGTGCAACAATTCCTGCATCGTTGAGAAGCCAGGTCGGAGCAAAGAGTGCAATGCTAACAGTGAGCGCAATCAAACTCCCAAACAATGTGAGTAGTGGATGTAGTATTGGTACGATTGCACGAGTTTCTACATCCCCCATTGACGGTATCAAGAAGAGGACTCCCTGAAGAAGACTGATCACTAGCTCTCCTAACGACAGTGCAAAAAATGCAGGAATCACAGCTCGCTTCATTATTCTAAGCCAGTCAAATCCATGTCCAATTCTCATCACATCTATGTTATAGGTGGTAACGCGAAACACCTTGGCTATCAACAGCATGAAAAATGCAATTGGTATAGTCAGAATCAAAAACTCAAAGAAGAAAACCGGAATGAGAATCATCAACAGGAAATTAATGTCAAAATTCAATGTGCCATCTACTGCTGCTACAAGATCATATGCTGGTCGAAAGAACAGAACCACTGAAGCCAGAAATTGAATTATCCAGAATGTGACAACCAAACCTACCACTGAGAATGCAAGTGGTGTAATGAATCGCTTGTAGTCATTCGCCATCTCTGATACCTGTTAGACTCCTGCCCTATTACATTTCTAAGCATATCGGTATTGGGTGTCAATCCATACTCAAGCTTTATATGTAGACCTCTACATACCATAGGTAGAGCTCTACATAAGTAGGTGTCTACATATGACTTTCACTGGCATGGGCAAACATAGACCCCACAGGACAAGACTTAGTCCGGTCCAATTACTCATTCTTGCGATTCTAAAACAGAGTCCAGCTCATGGATATGTCATTATCCAGAAGCTGGGAAACCAATTAGGTCCAAGGAGAGTAAAGAGTGGGACTATCTACCCGGCTCTCCATCGGCTTGTTGAGAAGGAGTTAATCCATGGAACTCATGTTCTCCAGGAAGATGGTCCAGATACTGTTGAATACAGACTCACTCCAAACGGGAGAAAGGTTCTTGCAGTAGCTCTTCAAAATCTGGATACAGAGTGGGGTGCTCAAGGCAAGGTCTGGCGTTTCTTGGTCAGTCAAGCAGGTGAGAGGGTGGCTGCGCCTCTATTGGAGCGAACCGTTCGTGAACGTAGCCCAATTGGATTTGCAGCCATGAAGGCCAGATGTGAATCCGGTCGTTGTTCTCAGAAACATCTCGAGTTCCTAAAACAGTATCGTTCTTACTTGAATCTCGAACTCGAATGGGTCAAAAAACAACTTGATGAGATGAAGAGCTCAGACAAGGAGGATGGAGGTGAAAAGTAAGAAATGTGTAGAGAACACAGAGGTCGAGGACATTTTGGTCATTTCATGGGTCCCTTCATTCATTCAATGGGTTTGGGTTGCGAATCCTATGAACAGAGCAAGGAAACCAAGATCAAGAGTCTAGAGGCCTTCAAATCAAGACTTGAGGATCATATCAAGCACATAGATGAGAAGATTGCAGAGGTTCAGAAGGGAGATGCTCAAGAGGCATAGAACTCAAATCTGCAATCATTAAACACAAACGCGGCGTCGCAATCTCTTTCTTGATTTGAAGGTGTTTTATCAATAAATTACGATTTCCAAAATTTATATGAATGATGAACCATATGATATCGATAGAGAGTGAATCGGAGGTAGCCTTACGAAAACCTGCCAGAACTGCTACTATTGCAATGATTCAATCCAGTTTGCAGGAAATTGGTGGTGTGCCTGTTCAAATCAAGGTAGATCAGTAGAGGCAAACTTCAAGAATCAGCATTGGGGGAAAAGTGGTTTGAATCTTCCATGCTGGCGAGCGGACGCTCCATCAGGCAACAGACCAAAGAATCCCGTCTTCTCTCAACTTGCTGTCATAAGTCCAAAGAGGAAGCTGAAACGAGTTAGTAAATTAAAGCGGTTCTATCCCAACCGAAATGTAACTGTTCCGTGGACTTACGTTCTTCGTTCTAAGATTGCCCATCTTTTTTCAAAGGAAGAAACTTCTCGATAGAAGTTCACGGTTGTGTCGGTTGTGCATAACCGTTGCACAAACGTTAAAAGATTGCATGAAGCTTATTGATAATATACAGATACTTCTGAGGATTTTCTACAATGGAACCAGAGAAGCTTGCAGTTGTTAGTATCACTATTGTTGTCGTAGGTATGTTAGTTGGTGTGGCTTTCTTGACTTTTCCTACTGATGAGGATGGTGGACACAATCAACTCACAAAAACTACCCAGGACACCGATCTACTTGAACTTGGATTAGAAGCACCAGACACCTGGGAATTTGAGATGTCTGACGGGACAACGCTCACACTTAGCGACCTAGAAGGACAGATAGTCGTGGTTGACCTGATGGCTTCTTGGTGTAGTTCATGTGAAACTCAAAATGGCTACCTAGAAACTATTCATCAGGATCTGGGGGGTACAGCAGTGGTTGTTTCCCTATCAGTAGATTCATCATCCGAACTATCTCAGTGATAGTCAATTACAAAGCCGATAGGGACCTAGCTTGGGCTCACGGACTTGACGATGGACAATTTTCTAACTACTTCGGCGTTTCATCAATTCCTACAATGGTCTTAATTGATGCTGATGGGTTCTTCAGATACTTCCACGTCGGCCTTTGGACTAGTGCTAGCATATCTACCAAAGTTGCATCAATCTTGTAGCAGGAGAGTTGTGGGGTGCAGGGAGCTATTGAGTTGGGTTTACTCCTCGTAAAACTATCAGGTGTCTTCGGGGCTGGGCTGTTCATTGCAATATCACCTTGCCTCTTCCCATTACTCCCATTGTTCCTGATTAACAGCCTTCAGTCTGCTGATAGTCGGGGTCGTAGTGTCCTAGTGACTGCGGTTCTTGTATTAGGCATTCTCAGTTCAGTTGCATTCTTTATCGCAATAGCAGGGTTCGTCGGGAGCTTTCTCATAGAGTTCTATATTGAATTTCAAGCAGTCCTTGGTCTACTTATCCTCTTCCTAGGGCTTGTGATGATGTCAAGCACACTCCAGATGAAACTGAGACTCTCATCCCTCAGTCTTAGGTCACAACCATCAGCTCCAACAAACCTGTTGAGTGTTTTTGTTGTCGGTCTGGGTTATTCACTATTAGCAGCTCCTTGTTCTGGTCCTGCAATATTAGGCACAGTAGCTCTTTTCGGTTCAGAAACCAACATCCTCACAATTGTCCTATTTTTCATTGTCCTCTCGATTGCTATCGCAATCCCGTACTTGCTCATCGCAATGGTGACTGGAGAGGCACGAATGAGGATGGCTATGACCATCAGTAATCAAGCACGAAAGATTGAGCTTATCGCAGGAACAATCCTCATGATAATTGGATTTCTGCTCTTTATACAGCTATTTGGATTCAGATTCTACATCTAGACCCAGTAAAAAGATGTAAAACCTAGTTCGCCTTCGTTCTGACATGCCTCCATCTAGAGTCCTAGACTTAGATTCCTTGATGAGCCTACCAATGATTGGCGATTCTATTATATCCCCAGATAAGAAACACCTTGCTCTGTCAATCGACAGAATCCACGAAAACTATGATGTTTTTTTAAAGTCCTCTGATGGCACAGGCGACCTCACTCCACTCACGAGCACTCCAGAATATACCACTGTGAAAAGTTGGGCACCTGATTCAAAATCTGTTCTCGTGGGTGAAGACAAAGGTCGGGATGAGAGGGTCACTATCTACAGGGTCTTTCTCGATAATCCAGGTAAGATGGATCCAGTCACTGAAGTTGAGCCCAATTTCTTCATGCGAGGCGGTGAATTCGGGCCTCGAGGAGATTTCATTGCGTACTCGGTGAACTATGACTATGACACAAAGAAAGAAACCGAAACTTTCAGAATCATTGTCCAAGATCTGGAAACAGGCTCTAAGACTGTCATTGCGCGACCAGACAAACCTACGTATGTGATACCCTCAGTAGACCCGAATGGTCGATATGTCCTCTACAATCGTGCTGATGAAGATCCCTCTGGTAATCAGTGGTGGATCGCATCCATTGATGGAAATGAGGATCGAGAGATTCTTAATTTTGGTCCAAAGGCTAAGGTAAACGCATCTTGGACACACGATGGACGAGTTCTTTTCGATACTGACACACTTGATGGTGTGCGTCATGATTTTGTAGGAATAGGACTCTATGACCTCGGCTCAGGAAAAATCCAGTGGTTGTCAAAACCCACTGAGGGTGGCACATACAGTTTAGCTAGAGTACCAAAGCACTCCAATCATGTGATCCTTGCCGAAGAGAAAGATGCCAGAAAGAAACCGTTTATTCTTGATCTTGAAACCGATGTCCTGCAAAACATTGCACCAACTCGAGGAAACCTCTGGCCCATCACCAACATTGGAACTGGAGACTGGTTAGGTCTATTCTACAGTTCGACTCATACCCGTGATATTGTAAGATTCAACGTGCTCGATTTGGACCCTTCTAAATTCACGCTCATCACAAACATGCTCGGTCGAACTGAAATTCAACCGGATGAATTGACACCTGCCGAGGAAATGAGATGGACCTCCGAGGATGACACACCGATTCATGGTTGGCTGTATCAGTCTCGCAATCCTAACGGTAAGACAATAGTGCAAGTTCATGGCGGACCAGATTGGCACTCCGAAGATGCACTCTCTCCTGAAATTCAATACTTCTGCTCTCTTGGATACAACGTATTAGAACCAAACTATCGTGGGTCCACAGGATATGGCGTGAACTTTCGAGAGCTCATTAAGAAGGACGGATGGGGTGGGCTCGACAAAGATGATGTCCGGTCTGGAATCGAAAATATGATTTTGAGCGGTGTTGCATTCCCCAACAAAGTTGGAATCACTGGGACGAGCTACGGAGGATACTTGAGCTGGCTTGCCATCACTCAATTCCCACGTGATATTGTAGCAGCGGCTGCTCCCATCTGCGGGATGACTGACTTAGTTGTTGACTATGAAACAACCCGACCTGATTTGAGACCATATTCCGAAGAGTATCTGGGGGGTTCTCCAGCTGAAGTGCCAGAAAGATACAAGGAAAGGTCTCCAATCAATTATGTGCAAAATATACGTGGCAAACTCCTGATTGTTCAAGGGCTCAGAGACCCTAATGTGACCAAGTCTAATGTTGCTGAGGTAGAAAAACGATTGGAATCAAATAAAGTACCTTATGAGAAACTGGTATTCGATGATGAGGGACATGGTATCATCAGGGAAAAGAATGTTAAAACACTGCTAATCCGTCTAACAGAGTTCTTTGAAGCATCACTCTGAGTTTGTCAAGCTTCATATTCGTTCACAACAATTTGAATTTGTTCGTGAAGGACAAAGGGTTTGGAGAATGGTGAAACGGAGAGTTGCTCTTCTAATAATCTGCATTCTAGGGATTTCCATCGGTTTTCAATTCAAAACTAATGATAATACCATAAAACAACAGGAACCAATCCTTATCAGAGACCATCAGGTTTCTTATGTTTCTCGTGAACCTTTCAATATCACCTCCAATGAAGACTTTGAAACCCAAGGGTGGCCGGGCAACGGCACTCTCTCTAATCCTTATCTAATAGTGAATCTCAACATTTCATCAAACAATTCTACTTGTATTTGGGTCAAGAACACAACAAGTCACTTCATTATCCAAGACTGTCTGTTTTCCTCACCAGTATACGCTTACATAGACGGTTATCTGGTGTTTCCGATTACACTTGCAAACGTTAGCAATGCCAGAATCGTTGGTAACCAAGTACTCAATGTTTCTGGTGGTATTTCTGGTTACAGACTCTCGAACTGTACAATTTCTAATAACCATTTTAACGCTACAAATACTGTGCTCGATGTTCGTATGAGTAACTTCACAACGATTCACAACAATAATCAGGATTTCGATCCCTGTGAGTATGGTTTGATTCTTGTAGACTGTCGACATTCCACGGTTTCGCTTAACTCATTCAGGATTGTGAAGTCTATTGGTATTTCGTCAGTGTTGGCTTACAATGTCAGTTTTGTTGATAACACAATCCTAGCTTTTGAAGCTGACCCCGTTCTTCCTTTGAATGGTATTGAATTGTGGGGTGGAGAAAACTGCACAATCCAAGGAAATGAGATTGTTGACTTCTGGTGGTCTGGCATCGAACTTCGCGGCAAGGATCATATTGTTGAATTCAACAATATCACTTCAAACCAGCGTGGCATAATCGTCTCAACAAATAGTAGTGTGGTGAGAAAAAACACACTCACCAATAACTCGGGTTCAATCGAGATAGTGAATTCTAATGACACAGAGGTGTATTCAAACGAGATGCTGGGTCGTAGCTATTATTCATGGGGAATAACGGTTTATGGTGGATCTGACTGTGATATCTACTTAAATCAGATTGTAAAGGTTGGTTATGGAATAATACTACAGGGTGCAAATGGATTCAATATTTCCCACAATACAATTAGTGATGGAAGATACGGGTTTGCCTTTAGCTGGTATGGAACATACTATCCCTCTGAAGTATCGGATGGTCCATCCTCTGATTGTGACATTATCGACAACGCGTTCGATGGAGGTGGGCTCTTTTCGTCAATTCCGAATTATGATGGTTGGGATTTCAACACAATTCGGTTCCTAGGAAATACTGTAAATGGTAGGGCAATTGGATTCTTTGCATATCTTAATAATCTCGAGATTGATGGAAACAATTATGGACAGTTATTTCTAGTTAGTTGCAGATTTGCCACAATTACTAATGGAGACTACTATGGCATCTGTTCTGATGTTGGGGAAGGTGAAAATTATGATCCAGGCCAAGCTGCAGCTATAACTCTGGTAGGTAGTAGCCAAGCCTGGCTTGAAATGATAAGCTTTCATGGCAATACAATTGGAGTTTCTTTCCAATACTCGAATCATTGTAGACTCACGCTTTCCTCAGGATACGACAACAGTTGGTCAGCAGTAAACCTTTGGTATTCCCGAAATTGCGAACTTGAGGATCTCGACCTCAGAAGAAATCTGAAAGGGATTGCTTTGGGTTGGTCTTCGAGTTGTTATATCGGAGACTGTTCCATCCGGGACAATGAGGAAGCAATATATCTTGTGAACAGTCCATCCTGCACTGTTAGACGCAACTTTCTCTCTCTAAACGGAGATGCATTAATTCTTGTTGAGTCTGATGTTTGTCAGATAAGGGACAACGATATCAACCTGAACTCGAGGGGAATTCTCCTGAATGGTTCCTCTGAGTGTGTAATAACAGGGAATGATGTCCACGCTAACACAGGTGTAGGAATTTGTCTTGATTCATCTTCGAACCTCAATGAAATTTATGACAATGTGTTTGCTGATAATACGCCCAATGCAATATGTGATGGTTTCTATAATGAGTGGGATAACCAGGTTGACACCGGAAATTGGTGGTCCGATTTTCTGGGTAATGGTTCTTATGACATAGATGAGAATGATCGGGATAATTTTCCAATTGACAATAGAACTGCAACAACGCCATCAACGACAATAGAACCTTGGAAACTCGACCCGCTTATTCTAGGGATTACAGGTGGAGTAATCGGAATGGTTTTGCTAATGATTATTGTAATTGATAGACGTCGTGTGGTAATTGTTGACTAACGAAACAGATTCTTAGAATCAGAACGTACGATTTGAGATGCAGAACCATCTTCTTCCTCGAAATCAACACCTCGTAGTACCACTACAGGTACACCCTCATCAGCCTGTCCCATCACGAGTTCAGCCGCACTAGCGAGTTGATCTGCTATGCAGACAAGAGACCCTCTTAGTTCATGACCATAGATGTCTTCTTTCCCAACGTTGCGAATGAAAGGGGACATCCCTGCTACTCCAATTGCTAAATTGACTGCACCCTTTCTCCAGGGCCTGCCCTGTGTGTCAGTGATAATGACTGGTATATTGAACCCTATTGACCTGGACAAAGAATCACTGATTCTCTTGGCCGATTTATCTGGATTGTCGGGTGGCGCGACGAGGGTGCCTGGAGGCGCATTGCTCTCATCAACACCCGAAAAATCAGTAACGAAACCCTGTTTGGTCCTTGTTATCAAGACCGGGTCTTCTCTCACAACCTCACTCGCTTCAAGGAGAGCTACCTCCACTCGTTCCTGAGAATGCCCAATCTTTTCTGCAATCTCTCTAGCCCTGTCTGAGACCTTCACATCCTCTATCTGGTACAACTTACCTTCTGCTATTGATACGATTGAATGAGTAATGACAATGATGTCTCCCTCTATGAACTCAATGTCATTCTTCTGCATCGTTGACAAAATCAAGTCTGATATTTCATCCCCTGTCTGGACCATCGGAAAATCTCTGAGTAGAATCAGGTCAATCTGTCTGTTATTCATCACTGGTTGACTCTAGCTCTTCTGTTGATATTTCTTCGTAATTCTCGTATTCATCAGTTCCATATTTACCAAAACGTGCTTGAATTGCTAGACTCTCTGGAATGATAATGAAGATGAAAACTCCGATTAAGATGTTGATCAACGCCTGAATGACATTCGGGATGATGAAGGTAGCTGAAAGAGCTATCGCTCCCTCTTGGGGCATGCCATATAACCATTGAATCAGGAAGACGTTTGTGATATACATGCCAATAGCCCGGAAAGCAACTCCGAATGCAAGGTAGATTGGTGCAGCAACTTTCCAGTCATATGTACTATTCCTGAGGAAAAGTTTGGCTACTATCAATCCCAATAGAGTGTAGAATTCCGCAAATCCCTTGAATACTGATCCGACGGGATTTCGATATGCAATTGCTATCCACATTATTGGTATCAGAATAAGCGAGAAGATGCTCCCATACGCAAGAAATACTATGGTTATGGGAATACCCGTAGGGTCGAGTGTGAATCCACCGAATAGGGGTATATCTGTGAGAAATGGAATTGGTAATATCTCAAGAGCCAAAATCATAGCGGCAAATATTGCCAAGATCGCGATACTTCTTGAGTCGGTTCGCAGCTTCATTCTCTCAGAGGTCTCCTCTCCACACCTCATGTAATGATGAGGCCTGATTTTGCGCTGTACAATACAGGGTTAAAAGGTGATTGCATGTGCTAGAAACATCTGAGTTTGATAGAGAAAGAAAGATTGCAATCCCCGGTCCGAAGACCAGGGATTTTGAAATTCAGAGTTTACTAATGTTTGTGATGCACCTCTGCAGCATGCTTCTTCATCTCTTCCTTCGAGCCTAAAGTCTTACCACAGAGTTTGCATTCGAATTGTTCTAGTTCTTTATCCATTGTAATCAAGTTAACTATTGTTTTTTTTCATTTATTAAGTTTTCTATAAATGCTAATAATTCAATCTTTAAGAGCATAAGCTCAAAGATTTTATCGAATTTTCGAAAAAAGAGACCTCATTCAAACGAAATGAGTTCATAACAGTTTGACGTTCAGAAAACTACGAGGTGAGGTGCTATCATGAAGCACGTCAACATGAAGATGGTATTAGGGATAGCAGTTTCGATGATTTTCCTCTTCGGAGCACTAGCTGCCCCAGTATCCGCACTTCAGACAAATATCAAAATAGAAACTTACAATCAAGCATATGCATCAGGAGCAAACAATCATACCTACATGTATGTTGAACCTGATTCACTAGACATGGTGTCTAGAAGCTATATGCATCTGAATGATAATTTGGACTACTACGCTTATAGGTTTGATAATACTGGATGGGCTCGATCTAGCGGGGCTTTCTTGGAAGACACAAATGTTCCCTATAATTGGATGTCTTTCAATAATTGGCCAACTGGTCCTTTCGAAAACCCAACACGTCTTCCTGAATTCTATGACTTTGAAGCATCAGGTGGAGGGCCCCTCGTTGTAAATACGACCTTGGAAACACGAACCTTCGGTCTTACGTTTGGTCAGCACACAGCGGTGCCCGTTGACGAAGGCTATACATATTTTGGTACGCTAGGTATCAGCGGACAAGAGTTTGTTCATCTGACTGTTGCTAGCAATCAAGATGATGTCACATGGGCTGTCACAGTACTTGACCCTGAAGGCCGTTTCATTACATCCTATAATGGAGCAGATGGCGATATATGGACCCTTCCTTTCAAGCCGTCAGTTTCAGGGACATACTATGTGGTGTTACAAGCATTTCCTTCTTCAGGCACTTTCGCATTGTTTGACATCTTACCAGTCGCAGTTTCTCCGCAACTGATTGCCCCAGGCAACATAATAACTGGTGAACTTCCTACAGGTGAGATTGTTATAAGGGATGACACAGGAAGCTGGGTTCATCAAGAAATGGCTCCAACTGTTCATACCTACAAGGTGAACTCTGGGAATGATGTAGCTTCCTTAGCCTACGTCTTCAACTACCCCAACGGAATCCTGCCTATCACTCAAATGCATAGCATTGGTTTCACTAGCAGTGCTTTTGAGTACGGCTACAATGGTGGTGTTCGATATGATGAGGGTGCAGGTTTCCCGTCCAATGGTGAGTACTTCTTTAGAGGAGGACCTTACTACGTGACAGTGATAGGCGGTGATGGAACACAATACACTCTCTATCACCAAATGAATAGTCACGGAGCACTTCCTTTGAATGAGGAATTCCAGTTTGAAAACTACATTGGTGCAACAGTGACTCGCGGTTACACTCTTGATGTCGAGGAACCATCTATTCTCAGAATGAACTCAACAGCTCCTGGAGGAGACCTAACCGTCAGATTGACAGGGCTCTTTGAGGATGGTTTCCGCAATGAGAGAACAATCGTCTTTAGTAATAATCTTCAGAGTTCACCCGAGTACTACCTGCCAGTAGGTGAGTATTTTGTTGAGATGGTTATTCCGAGCTATGTGAATCATTGGGTCGAGTTCAACTTAGGTCCCATGGTTGATGATACGAACACAATCATCAATGACATTGGTGGATTTATTGTTGACACTGACATATTCCAGATGTACAATATGACAATATTTCTGAATAATCAAGACAATGTCACTGTTGCTCTTGATGTCACCATCTACGATACCTCAGGACATGAGATACACAACGCCGGAATGCTTCTCGCAAACCGATGGGATGGTTCTCAGATACAGCCACATCCAACCTACTGGGCTAATGATACATTCTCCTATCTCGGCCAAGACTGGTATGATGGTCATGCATTTGTTGGTATCTGTGCCTATTTGGTCAATAACAATACTGAAATTCCTGCTACTAACAGCTATGGGGACTACCCAGTTGATCTCACAATACAGTGGACAAATAGTTTGAACGATTATTTCGTCAACGTTGAGAGTCTTGATGTTAGTACAGGAGCCGCCGAATACAATTTCACCCTCCCATATCCAGGTGATGCTAACGAACTTCACGGTTTGATGCTAAACACGACACAAGGAACATGGTACAATGTATCTGTAATGAGTGGTGACATAGGTGGGCGCACACCTACCCTCTATAGCAGTTATGATGGACGAACTCATTCTACAAGTTGGACCGATCTCAATGATGAGTATGTTGGAACCCTACAGGACTACTCATTTCAGTTTGGTGCAATCTCTGATTATCTGTTCCTGGAATTCGATTTAGCTCGCAACCAGGCTATTGATGGTTTTCTCTGGGTTCGAATTACTCCAATAGAAACTCATCAACTACTGGTTGAACCAGTTACTCCTCTTGGTCCTGATATTCTTGCGATATTAGGTGGAGTAGTTCTCCCTGTAGCTATTGGCGTTGGCGTCATTGTTGTCGTCTACATAGTATACGTCAAGAGAATCAAGAAGTAGATTCTAGATTCGATCCGGTTTCACACCGGGTCGACTCTTCTCTTTTTTTACTGGCCAAATCTTTTTGTCCATTGATTCATATCCATGCGGTGAATATTCCTAGGTTGAGTGGAAACCTTATGTCAGACGAGAAACAAGTAGAATGGTATGAAGATGATAAGATGTGGGAGATCATGGAGCCAGTGCTGTTCACTGAGGCTAGAATTGCCCACACATCAAATGAGGTTGATGCAATCAAATCTCTATGTAAAATCCAACCTGATGATGCAATCCTCGATCTTTGTTGTGGAGTTGGTCGACACTCATTGGAGTTTGCTAGACGCGGACATAAGGTTGTAGGTGTGGACAGGACAAAGTTGTATCTGGAAAGAGCGAAGAAAGCTGCCAAAGACGAGAAATTGAACATTGAATTCGTTCTGGATGATATGCGAACATTCTACCGCAAGAAATCGTTCGACGTCGTTCTGAGCATGTTCACCTCCTTCAGTTATTTTGACGACCATGAAGAACAGATGCTCGTTCTCCGAAATATCTACGCTTCTCTTAGAGCTGGTGGAAGATTCATTCTTGAGTCAATGGGAAAAGAGATTCTAGCCAGAATATTCAACCGACATAGTTGGTCAGAGTGGCCACATGGATTCATGCTAGAAGAACGTGAGGCCATAGATAACTGGAGCAAGATGCACAACAAATGGATCTTCATCCAAAAGGATGGCGCAGTACGCCGATGGGATGTTGTTCATTGGATTTATTCCGGAGCTGAAATAAAAGATATGCTTGAGAGTGTTGGATTCTCCGATGTCAAAGTATTTGGAGGTTCTGATGGACGCGCGTATGATAATGAGGCCTTGCGACTTGTGGTTATAGCAACCAAATAATCTCATTGGAAACCCTTTTCATTGCTGACGCATAGGAGATGGGGAGTGAGAAGAGATGTTTCTATCACGTTCAGAAGAGTATCCACTTGACCAAATGATTGACGTAGCAGCAGGAAGGACACGTGCAGATTTGGTTCTGAAGAATGCAAACGTGGTGAATGTTTTCACTGGTGATGTGACACCCGGTGATATTGCAATCCATGGTTCGTTCATCGCTGGGATTGGTGAGTATGTAGGAAATGAGGTCATTGACCTCAAGGGCAAGTATGTTTCACCTTCATTCATTGATGGACATGTCCACGTGGAGTCCTCAATGGTCATGCCAATACAATACGCTCGAGCAGTAGTTCCTCATGGCACAGGTGCTGTGGTGGCTGATCCTCATGAGATTGCTAACGTGTTAGGGATGGAAGGGATTCTCTACATGAGTAAGAGTATGAGAGGAGGACCTCTTGAGTTCTACATGATGCTTCCATCCTGTGTACCATCGACTGACCTTGAGACTAATGGAGTTTCTCTTGATTTTCTAGACATTAGGCCACTAATGACCGAAGACTATGTGCTTGGACTCGCTGAGGTGATGAACTACCCAGGTGTTATCTACAGAGACCCCTCCATACTTGAGAAGATACAAGTAGCACTCAGTATGGGTAAACGGATTGATGGTCATGCTCCAGAGTTGGATGGTCTCGATCTCAACGCATATGTAGCCGCAAGAATCACTTCTGAACACGAGTGTATTGACATTGAAGAGGCAAGGAGAAAACTTGCTCGAGGAATGCACATTCACATCCGTGAAGGATCCACAACCAAGAACCTGAAGGCTCTCGCTCCACTCATTGAACCGCATACCGCAGAATTTTGCAGTTTTGTGACAGATGATAGAAACTCCTTGGATTTGATAACAAAGGGTCATATTGACAGTATGATTCGTGATGCGATTGAGTTCGGAGTTGACCCAGTTTTGGCTATTAAGGTGGCCTCGTTGTCCACAGCTAAACATTACGGTCTCCAGTATGTCGGTGCTGTCGCACCTGGCTATCATGCTGACATAGTTGTTCTTGACTCTCTTGAGAAGATCAATGTAGAGATGGTTTACAAACAGGGTGTCCTTGTGGCAAAGAATGGTGAGATGGTTCAAGAGTTCGGTGTTGAGAAGCAACCACGTCTAAGGCGTTCGGTCAACATCCACTATCTCGAACCTGAAGACTTCCAGGTCAAAGCCCGCGGAGAACGTATGAATGTCATAGGTACGATTCCTGACCAGGTAATCACTGAGCGACTCATAGAAGAGCCAAAGGTTGAAGATGGACTTGTTGTGCCTGATATTGGTCGCGACATTTTGAAAGTCGCCATCATAGAGCGTCATAATGCTTCAGAACCAAGATCTGTAGGTTTTGTGAAAGGTTTGGGCATCAAAGAAGGAGCCATGGTTTCATCCATTGCTCACGATTCACACAACATTGTGGCGGTTGCAACCAATGACAGAGACCTCATTCAAGCGGCCATCCAGATTGTTAGGATGCAAGGAGGCATTGCACTGGCAAAGGATGGAAAAGTGATTGAATCACTACCCTTACCCATCGCAGGTCTCATGTCTGATCATACTATTGAACATGTTAGTGAGAGGCTGAAGGACCTAAAGACTGCTGCACAGAAGCTAGGTACACCATTGGAGGAGCCTTTCATGGCGATGGCTTTCCTATCATTGCCTGTGATTCCCAAGCTTAAGATCACAGATCTGGGTCTTGTAGATGTCGACCGCTTCAGACTGATTGATTTGTTTGATGTTCCAGACTAACCAGGCTTCATGAATCCTATATGAGATCCTCGATTCCTTCTTTGAGAGAGAGGTTTAGTTTTTCTCTCGCCTCCTTCAGTTGGACTCGTTTCTTATTTCCAATGAAGATTGCCATTAGTGACCCAATAAAGACGAGGATAGTGCCAAATAGGAATGCTCCAATCATCACTGGCAGGAAGAGTGGATTTGGAAGTGTCAAAAGGTTAAAGAACAATCCTCTGAAGAGAAGATGAGCTACCTCAAGAATGAGAATCACTAGTAAAGTGACTCCTGCGCCTAGTTGTCGATCATGGACATATACCTGTAGAGCGGACTGTAACAATATTGCAGACAGCAGATTGCCCAAGATACAGAACAACAGAATTGTCAATGGAATCATTATGACGGGTCCTAGGAAATCGAGCGATATTTGTGGAATACTCCATGGTGTGAGGAACTGATAGAATATTATCCACAGAAAGAAGATCAGCTCGAAGATCATCATGATAATGGCTCCCAGACCAGTGATGCGCAGAATGACGTTGTCTATTCTATCTGCCCACTCCATATTGGCCAGTTTCTGATATTCCTCATTAAGGGGTTTGGCCCATTCACTCTCTGCAACACAGGACT
Source organism: Candidatus Thorarchaeota archaeon AB_25 (assembly GCA_001940705.1). Lineage (GTDB taxonomy): Archaea > Asgardarchaeota > Thorarchaeia > Thorarchaeales > Thorarchaeaceae > SMTZ1-45. The sequence continues at coordinate 7,741 of MEHG01000014.1, read as the reverse complement.
TCTTGTCACAATTGACTATGGTGAGGAGTTTTCCACCATATTCTCCAACTCGTTTCTGTATACAGTCCTCACAGACGAGGTCTCCACAAACATGACAGACCTCTTTTGCGAGAATATCTGGATGATTGACACAGTTTCTACTCTGACTAGGTCCGAGTACAGGACTTGAACAGTACTCGCATCGGTTGACCTTATCCTGTTGGTCGACCTTGACTGGGCCGCCGCACACAGGACACAATATCTGTTCTTGTACTGCTTCAGTCATATTCAGTCCTCCAGAAGGATGCAGTTTTCTGTTGCTGTTGTCTTCTTCTTTCACGTTGCCTTCGTTCTTCTTCATGCCGCGCCTTTATCCGCTGATGATCAATTGATGCTCTTCTGAATTCATCATCCCAGACACGTACTGAGGGTCTAAGCTTTGACTCCTTGACCTTTGGATTGCGGTGGGTGTGGATGCTCTTGACACGAGCGTTGTCTACGGTAACGAAATCTGTCCCACTGATGATCTTCGCTGCTTCTACCGTGACTGCTATGAGTCCAGCATAGAACAGAATTGGGACAATGATAATGGCTCCAAGTATCATGAGAATACCAGCAAGGATTGGAATTGCTATGATGATGATGACAATCAGAATTAGTGCACCCGCACAGTTATCTCCACCACCACCGCCACCAGATTTCCCAATACTTGCCAGAAGCTCGAGTGGTAGCCTCCAGAGATGCTTCATCCCATTTGCATACGCTCCCAAGAAACTACTGTACATCTGTCCTACCTTTGAAAACCTACTACCTGCCGTTGAGAACAATTGATCGATTGGGATGACCAATGAGGCTGTTGTGACGGCTGGGCGATATCGTCCTTCGAAGCAATTCTTACAGAGATAGACTGCTGAGCCTTGCCACCTCTCATCAACCGGAGGTTCTTGAACTGTCAGACATTGTCTACAGAAATGCTTTCCACAAACATTGCATGTTGTCGCAGCTAATATCTCCTCATGATTCTCACAGGGCACAAACACGCTGCTTACACCTAGCAATACTCCACAAAACTCGCAGTGGACCGTATTATCGTCCTCCACCTTAGTGAGTGGGGTAGCTCCATTGCAGTTAGAACAAAGGATAGCCATCCCTTCCTCAGTGATGACCTTTCTGATATCCAATATACGCTGTTCTTCTTCTGGTGTTAGAGCTGAGGTTCCATCCGGAGCAAGCAGACCTGGCTCTAAGGGCGAGGGCATCAATCCTGCCTCTATCAATCTGGCTCTTGATCTATCACGCTCAACTGCAACTCCTTGGGGAGGAGCAACTTCTGGCCATTTGATCAGAAGATAGAGCACAATCAGTGTCTGAGTAATTGCTATGAATGCAGCAACGTTGCCTATTGCTACTTGAAAAGTGAATTCAAGAAAAGGCACTGTCCAGCTGTAGGAGAGTCCTCTTACATAGATCAGGAATGATGATAATGCAACTGCTGCTATGCTGTAGATTATCTGCGCAATGACCGCTCGTCTTCTCAAATCATCAACATAATTTCCAATTAAAAGACAGGGAAGTGCAACTCCCATGAATAACACAAGACTGTAGAGATATCCTATAGTGGCATATGCTCCAATAAACGTAGCAAACAAAAGTCCAATTGTGGCAAGCAAACCAAAAATCCCAAACGCCATCTGGGTGACGCCTATCATTCGCAGTCCCCAGGGTCTGTCTAAGATGGTGTAGACATTGTTCTCCTCGGTCAAAACAACTGTCCCCTAATACGCGTGCTTGTGAACCTGGCTCGATTCACAACAAATCTTCTGTTTGAGGACTTAAAACCCTACGCCTACAAACCGACAATCCTCATAAGTAGGTGTGACACTTCTCAACGAGTACTCAACAAAGCACTGTGTGATTGACATGACTGAGATTCCAATGCCCGGAGACTATGGCACACAGCCGCAACCCCCGCCGCAGGAGAAAGGCTGTTGCTCGAGATGTTGCGAATGCTGGATGTGGCTTCTTCTTGCAGTTGTCTTAATATTCGTAGTATGGATTATTTTAGCAGTAACGATGGGATTATGGTTCTTTGGTCTCTTTATATAGACTGAGACTTAATCCATTAGTTTATATCCAACCTCAGTCAGTATGCCAACTATCTGACTCATGGAGTAACGAACTCTGTGTCCGAATCTGAAGATGACAACAATCTATACCCCACCCTTGAAGGTGGGCGAATTCAACGAGTCATGAGAGCTCTTGAACTAACTAAGGGTGTAGAAATAGCTCGAAGATATCTTGCTATGAACGCCTTCGATGGAGCCCTCACAATGTTAGGTCTCATTCTTGGTGGGCTTATCACGATTAATCCCGCACTTCCAGCAGAAGCTAATCTTCAATTCAATGCTATTCTCCTCGCGGCTGCAGGTACTAGCATTGCCATGGCCATTTCAGGATTTAGTGGATCTTACTTGACTGAGAGTGCTGAGAGAATCCGTGAGGTAGAGGAGATGGGAAAGGCTATGTTGAGCGACATGAGCGAATCCATGTATGCAAAAGCCACAAAGACTACATCAGTAGTGGTGGCTCTTGTTGACGGTGCATCCCCTGCTATTGCAGCTTTCATCATCATAATACCACTCTTCTTTGTACCTGGAGGTTACCTTGGATATCGAATTGCATTTTACATAGCTATCGCAATCTGCATGACGTTGTTGTTTATACTAGGTCTATTCCTCGGGGCTGTGTCGAAACAGAATATGTGGGCATATGGCGCAAAGACACTCTTTGCAGGGATTCTAACAGCTTTCTTGATGTTCCTCATTTCTTATTTCACAGGGGCTGCTGGATAGACAATGTTCGATGACCTTCCCAGAGCGCGACTTGCCTTCCTTCCAACACCAATGCATCGTTTGAAGAATCTTGGAGAGTCTATTGGAATAGACCAACTCTGGATCAAACGGGATGACCAGACAGGAATCTCCTTTGGAGGGAACAAGACCAGGAAACTCGAGTTTGTTGTCGGGGATGCGAAAGCAAAGAAGTGTGACACCCTTGTGACGGTGGGTGGGATTCAGAGCAATCACTGTCGTCAGACTGCGGCAGTTGCTGCGGTCTCTGGAATGAGATGTATTCTTCTCCTTGGTGGTGAGGAACCAGAGGAGTACACTGGGAACATTCTGCTTAACAGGATGCTCGGTGCTGAGATGAAGTTCTTCCCAGATGAATCCGCCTTCACGTTGAACAAGCGACTCGATGGGATTATGGATACCCTCACTGATTTTGGATTGACACCCTATGCTATACCTGCTGGTGCTGCAATGCCTGTGGGAATCGTTCCCTATGCAGCAGCAATGGATGAGTTGAACAATCAATTCAAAGTGAATGACTTCTTTCCGGATAGGATCATTCTGGCTGTAGGCACGGGTGGAACTCTGGCTGGTCTGATACTGGGTGCCCATATGTTAGACCTTGACATTGATATCATTGGTATTACTGTTAGCAAGTCTGCAGATCAAGTGAAGGAAGAGGTTCAGACTCTTATTGAAAGAACAGTTCAGACATATTCTGAGATTGAGTCTTTCACCCCAAAGATCAATGTGGATGACAGTTTCATTGGTAAGGGCTATGGGATGCTCGAGGATGGTGTTGTCAGCGCAATAGAGATGTTTGCAAAGATGGAGGGGATATTCCTCGACCCAGTCTACACTGGAAAAGCGGGACTAGCACTCATCAGGATGGCACTCGCCGGGGTCATCAAATCAGACTCTCCGACCCTCTTCTATCACACCGGTGGTGAGCCTACTTTATTCACATATTCCGAACTTGGACAGAAATAAGAAATAGTCACGGAACTGGCAAAAATGTGACATAGATCCATCCTATTATAAATAATCCAATTCCAATCAGCCCACAGAAGATACAGAAAGAATTCTCATAGAGGGACCCTCGTGGGGCTGTGTATTCAATATGTGACGTCTGTGTGACTGTTTTCTCGTTCAAAACGCTTACCCGCCCTAACCTCTGTTCCCTATCTTTTCATATTCTACATAAATCGTTCGATTCAAAACCCGATATGTGGCAGACATGGCACACTGTTGACACATTTATTTGCCCCAAACCTAGAATTTGGAGTAGATTATAGAGCCTACAAGGATACTCCATTGTAGGGGCGAAGGATTCAGTGTGTCTAGGCTCCCGTATCAGCGGTGTCGTTGAATAGGACGATTCGGTAGCGTGCCTTGTTCTCCTTCACTCTCCGAATCGCTTCGTTTACCTTTGTCATAGGCATCAATTCCACCTTGGGTGCAATGCTGTGCGTCAGTGCGAACGAGAACATCTCCTGCATTGTAGCCCGATTGCCGAGGAAGGATCCGGTGATCGACAGTTGACGTGCTACCAGTTCAGTCGAATTAAACTCGATATCTGGGAACCCGACAAGGACAAACCTCCCTTTCTTCTTCAAGATGTTCAACAGCAAATCCCACTTGATCTTATGGCTGGAAGTACATAACAAGAGGTCAAAACTGAGCATAGCTTCCCTCAAGATGGCTTCGTCGGTTGAAACAATGAAGTGGTCCGCGCCAAAATCAAGTGCTTCCTTCTCCTTTTCTGGAGAGGATGAAAAAGCAGTGACTTCATAGTCTAAAGCACGGGCGAATTGTAATGCGAGGTGACCTAGACCTCCGATGCCGATGATGCCAATCTTCTGCTTTTCTTCAGTTGCATACAAACGCAGTGGTGAATAGACTGTGATTCCAGCACACAAGAGAACAGCAGCCACTTCGGAAGGCATGGAATCCGGCAATGGGTAGACAAACCGATTATCCGCAATTACCGAGGAAGAGAAGCCTCCATAGGGTACCCATGTTCCTGACTCAACAATATCCAGGCAGAGTTGATCTTCACCTTGCAAGCACCACTCACATTTCATACAAGACCGACCCTGCCACCCGATGCCAACACGATCTCCCACATTCAAGTCAGATACCGCTTTACCTACAGCTGAAACGTGACCGACGATTTCGTGACCGGGGACAAACGGAAAGGCTGTTATTCCATAGTAATCATCAATGGCGTGAATGTCGGTATGGCAAACACCACAATGTGTGACTGAAACCCTGACATCATGCTGTCCCAGTTTGGGTGGTGCGTAGGTGATTGGCTCAAGCGGCTGTCCCACCCCTTTTGTAGCGTATCCAAGGATCTTCTTTGAAGACATTCGCAATACCTCCTGTGTTCAAGCGTTTTTTTAGGTACAGCATGAGGTAGCTTTGAGATTAATGTTTTCATTGGCCTTCCGACCAGTAGGCCTCATCTCACAAGGTTTAATACTATTTTATGACCATAGAACAGTTAGATAGGTGTAGAACGTAGAAAGTAGAGGCCCAATGAAAGTTGAGAGTAGATTATATACCCTACAATCATACTCCATAATACTTACAATGGGGGCGTTGTATTGAAGAGCGAGATGAAACTTTTCAAAGAGGCTTTTGATGAGCGACTTAAGGCTGCTATCTCTGAAGAAGTAAAGATCGTCATCAAAGAGCAATATGCGGATGCTTTTGGAGTACTCACTGACTGTGAGAATGCTTCACTTATACCTGGAATTATTGGACCTCCAGGTGTTGGGAAAACACTTCTCTTACGAGCCTACGCCGAGAAGAGCGGAAGGGATCTCTATTGGATCACGGGAGACGAAGGCGTGAGACCCTCTCACCTCACAGGTGCGTTCAACCCGAGTATAGTTTTGAACAAGGGTTTTGCACTTGAGGCCTTCGAGCCGGGACCATTGTTGAAGAGCATGGTGTACGGTGGCGTCTTTGGTCTGAACGAGGGGAACCGTCTCAGTGAGTATGTGCAGAACTCGTTGCTGGACCCGTTCGAGGAGCGTTCGATCAATGTCCAGAGACTTGGTCGGATACGCGCTCATGAAGGCTTCTTCCCAGTCCTGACCATGAACCCGGAAGAGATGAGTGGTGCGCACAGACTGAGTGAGGCTCTAAGAGACCGAGTCAGAGTTTGGATACGCCTTGGATATCCGCGAAAGGAAACTGAAATTGAAATCGTGAAGATGAACTGCCCAGAATACAAACTCTCTGACGCAGTACTGGAAAAGGTCTATGGCCTGGTCTCATCAACTAGGGTCAACACAGACATCGAGATTCCCGCGAGCATCAGGGCAGGGATTTCGATCTCACGACTGGCAGCTGAGATGACCAAAAGGAAGAAGGAGAAGAGCATCTCTCACGCCACACTGTCTAAGGCTGCTACATATGTGCTGGTAGGAGCATTGCGATTCAGACCCGGTATTGATCCTGATCCAGCGGTCAACTCACTTGTACGGAGGAATCTGGGGAGTACTTGATATGGCTGCTCAGCCAAAGATCACTCCAGTTCCCAGCAATGCTCCCCCATTTGCACATGAATTCACAAAGCGTATGCGGAATAGAAAGGATGTTGCAAAGAAACCAAGCGTCCGACAGACGCAGTCGATCCCGCAGCTCCTTTCAGCGAGGTTTTTCCGAAATGGCAAGCTGACCCTTGAGGATTTTCTTGAGGCGGCTGTCTTCACTACGTTTCCTCCTGATCAGGACATCGCACGGGAGATTGCTGAAGATATACTCCTTGGGCGTGAGAAGGTAGCACGTCCGCGATTGAGCGATAAGGAGCGAGCCGTTGCCGCAGCAGAGACCTCAAAGAAACAGACAGATGCCCTGAAGAAAGTGATGGACCAGATTCGACGAGAGCAGGAACTTGCCAAGGTCATAAAGAAGGAGAAGGTTCAGGCGGGGTATGAATACCTTCAAGAACTTCACAAGAATGGCGATCAGCAGCTCTACGAGGCCGCCACGAACTACCTTACTGATGGCGATATCGTACTTCGTGGAATTACAAGCGACCAAGAACTCAAGGAGATCTCTGGGTCACAACTGCTAGACAAGTCTGGAGTACTCACTTCTCAAGACATCAAAAATTCACAGACCCTTCAAGTTTTAGATGATGTCTGCAATTTGTCCAATGCCGCAGAACAGGTAGCAGGGAAAGCTCTCCGAGGAGATAGCGATGTCGAACAGGAGTTCTCGGACCTTGCGCGACGCGATACAACAACAGCCGCTCGAGCACTAAGACACATTGAGGAAATGGAATCATTAGATGAGAAGACCAGAGAGTCCTTAGATAAGACGCTCCAAGACAACCTAACAGATCTCAGTGAAGCCGCTGACTATGCAGCGGAAATGAAACGGGTGCCAGATAATCTTGACAGGCACATTCAGGATGCACCAAATCAATATTCACTGAGCGATGCCGCTGCGTTCGCAGACAAGATCAAGAAACACACCGGTCAAGACATCATGGATGACCTTCTCAAGGCATACAATGAGCAGTATGACAATGGTGGTCATAATAACGTAGACATGCGCCAACTCTCCGACACTGTTCGAGATAATCAAAACTGGGATGACCTCCTTGAGAAAGAGACTGAATCAACAATACAGGATGCAAATGCACGTTCATCCCCATCTGACTTCTTGAGGTCGGCTGTAGCCCAGGGAATGGGCATGAGTGCTGAGCTTCCTACTAATCATACACAAAAGGAGTGGGGCAAGTCGATGCAAAAGCTCGCCGATGCTGCATGTGACACATCTCCCACAAAAACCCATCTTCGGAACACTGTGAAGCAACTTTCCAGAATGGGTCAAGTTCCTTCAAAGGAATCAATCCAGAATGCCGGAGAACGCTTGGGTATGACAGAGGCCGA
>MEHG01000013.1 GCA_001940705.1 Candidatus Thorarchaeota archaeon AB_25 | reverse complement strand
TACTATGTAACATATCCTGGAGGTCAAAGTGGGAATATGTTCAGTGAGCACTGGGATGACTTGTTTGACCTGTGGTATGATTATGACCCAGTAACTGGTCATTATGACTATTACCTAGAATACAACTACACCACAGCTGAAGCATTTGAGGCTGCAGATGATGGGACAATGATTGAGATGGTCCTTGTCCTGCTACCAAGGAGGTAAGTCAATGAAGAAAATAGATGATATCTTTCCAGACATAGGATTCATTCCCGCGTTAATCATCACCATAGCAATTGGTGCTGCACTCCAACTGGGGGGTTCCTGGTTTGCAATGTTGATAGCTGGAGCACTTGGGTCATTATTCGTACGAAGGCACCGCATCGCATTTCTGGTGGGCTTTCTAGGAGTGATGATAGCTTGGCTAATCCTCTTCGTCTTTCTCATCATGACAGCACAGGCAATGGCTATTGCTGAGTTCTTCATTGGACAGTTAGGATTGACTGGAATGGGTTGGTTAGTCATTGTGATGAGTTGCCTACTTGGTGGACTACTAGGAGGTTTCGGCGGACTCTTTGGTAGATCGCTTGTGGAGCTTATTGATGAACTGATTCCAAATAGTTCCCAACCTGAACCAGTAGAGTCTGAAGAGTAGAGAACTCGAAAGCCGTGGTCCTAGCCATGGCTTTCTTACTTTCTTTTGGTGAAGAGTACCAAACTTAGAGCTCCAAGTCCTCCAACGATTCCCAAGACTATGACAACCAAGGTATTGGAAACATGTGGATAAATTATGGTTCCATCTATATTCATCAAGTAGATTGTGATGTTATCATAGACAATGTACCATATTCCATCACTTGGAACTTCAAAGGTCCAAGTAAGACTGAGCACATCATTTCTAACAAAGGACGCCTTGAATGCATTGTCCTCAACAAAGAGTGAATAGTTTCCCTCATCAAAAATGTAGAACTGAATTCCTTCTAGACTCCAATCGTCGTATTTTTGCTCGTCACCTATATAGAGGGAACCATCGCAGGTGACTTCAAAACTCCCGGAAATTGTGTCGCCCTCTTGACACTCGATGTCATATGCTCTCCAGGAGAATCCCTCGATTAGGATAGAGTGAGAGGTTAATGGTTGCTTCCATGTTGTAGACTCATGACTTCGTGCATCTACACCAGAACTAAGTACCAATGTGAAGACCAACACAAAAAGGACAATCCTTCGTTTCACATTGACACTCTCACTTATTCAGGAATGAATGAACCAGCCCTAATAAGCATCTGGCTCAAATTGTGGTAACTCTTATCTACGTGCTAGTTGAATCGATGAGAATTGACTAAGGTTAGAACACACTCATGTTTATGTTCATTCATCTGAATTAGTTCCTGAGAGGAGATTCATACGATTGAGCAGGAATTTGTATGAAAAGCACTTCCATGAAACAGGTATCGGTCATTCTTATCTAATTACAACACTCATTGCGTTAATTCTACAGATTGTTGGTCAATGGCCAGCTATGATTCTCGCTGGAGCTTTTGGTTGTGTCTATGTGAAACGACATAGACATGCTTTTATCGCTGGATTTCTCGGAGTTGCTTGTGCTTGGTCAATCATGTTTGTAATCATGGTCACCTTTTTTCAGGCATATGTAATCGCAGAGTTCTTTGCTACACTGATTGGCGCAGCAGGCTTTGGACGGTTTATTGTATCATTCTCAATATTGATTGGAGGTTTCTTGGGAGGAAGTGGAGCTCTAGTAGGATACTCGGTCATCGACCTCATCAATGAATATAGATCCCCGAAACCTTCAACGACGAAAAGCATTTAACTATGGTTAACACGAAACCAGAATAAGGGCTGAGGGAAGGTCTTTTATCTGTGGAGCCTCGACGCCTGCTCGGAAATCATAGAATACAAGGTGAAAAGAATGCATCGAGAAATTACAAAGGGAATCTATTTCATTGGCGTTGATGATCATCACACTGAGCTATTCGAGAATCTCTGGTCGATACCATTTGGTGTTTCATACAATAGCTACTTGATTGTAGATGAGAAGATTGCTCTTGTTGAGACTGTGAAAGGACCATGGTCCGAGGAATGGCTCAACAACATTCGTGAACTTGTCGATCCCGAAAAAATTGACTACATCATTCTTAATCATATGGAGCCAGATCACACAAGCTCTCTACCTGATATTGCCGCACTCGCGCCTAATGCAACACTCGTGTATACACCAAAAGCTGCACCAATGCAGAAATCATTCTATGATGTTCCATTACAAGAAAAATTAGTCGAGGATTTAGAGGAATTGAAGCTTGGTTCAAAGACTCTCAAGTTCGTACATGCTCCATTTTTACATTGGCCTGAAACTATGATGACATACGTTGTTGAGGATGAGGTCCTCTTGTCCTGTGACGCTTTTGGTTCCTTCGGAGCACTGAATGGTAAGCACTTCGATGACGAGATTGACCTACGTCTAATTGAGTTTGAAAGTAGACGGTATGTCTCTGCCATTATTACATCCTACTTCAAATTTGTACAGCGTGCACTGGCAAAGGTCAAAGAACTCGGAATTGGAATCAAGGTCATCGCTCCGAGTCATGGCCCAATCTATCGCAGTGACCCAATGTGGATTGTAGGTAAGTACGATGAGTGGACTCGTCCTGAACTAGAGAAATACTGTACCATAGTTTTTGGGACAATGTATGGATACTCCTACCGCATTGCTATGAAGCTCAAGAAAGCACTTCTTGATTTGGGAGTAGTAGTGAAACTGCACAATGTGTCATACAGCGACATGAGTATGATAATCACAGACTCTGTACGTGCAAGTGTACTTGTTGTCGGAACTCCAACATACGATGCATATCCCTATCCCAAGGTCTGGGGTTTTGTCAATGAGGTCCAAGGCAAGCGATTTCCAGTGAACACAATTGCATTATTTGGAACATATGGTTGGGGTGGAGGCGGAGTCAAGAGACTTCAGAAGATATTCTCGGATATGAAGAAAGAGATTCTTGAACCAGTCATTCGTGTCAAAGCCCGGGCAAGCGAAGAAGAGAATGAACAGATCAAAGAGCTTGCAAAGATCATTGCAGACCGAATCAACTAATCTATGCCTACAAGTTAGTTTAGTCTAAGAACAGTCTTATTAACTAGTTACAGTAAGGGCTAGTATTCTCGCGAAAGCGTAGAAACAATGTGGAGGATATTCTCCACTGAGAGAGATGAGGTAAATGAAACTAAAGGGAACAAAAACCGAGAAAAATCTGTTAACCTCTTTTGCTGGTGAGTCTCAAGCTCGCAATCGATATACGATGGCTGCCTCGACTGCCAAAAAAGAAGGTTATGCTCATATTGCTGCGATCTTCCTTGAGACTGCAGACCATGAGAAAGAGCATGCGAAGAGATTCTTCAAGTTCCTGAAAGAAGGTGGAGCAACAGAAGCAATCAAGGTGGAGTGGGACTTCCCCACCAGCGGATCATATGAAAGCACTGAGCACATTCTCAGACATGCTGCTGCTGGAGAGAAGTTTGAGTTCACCGAGATGTACCCCGGGTTCGCTAAAGTTGCTGAAGAGGAAGGTTTTCCGAACATCGCCCATACATGGAAGATGATTGCACATGCCGAGTCTTGGCACCACGAGCGATACCTGACCCTTGCTGATCAGATTAAAGATGGCAGCATCTTCAAGAAGACAGAGAAGGTCCAGTGGCGCTGCGACAACTGCGGTTACATCCACGATGGGGATTGCCCTCCAGAGAAGTGCCCAGCCTGTCTACATGACAAGGGCTACTTCATGGTCCACTTTTCAGAATACTAGACGAATCAAAGAGACCCCTGACTTTCGAGTCACGGGTCATCTCCCTTCTCTTTATCCATTAGCTATCTAGTCAGCTCTTCTTCAAATTCTTCCATACCAGAATCGCTACGAATGTTCCAATGCACACAGCAATGTATACTATCATCATTGGTAGTCCACCCAGCCTTGCTGAGGATGACGCCACTCTGCTAATCAGGAAGCCACCCCACAAATAACTAACAGGGATTGCCAAGAACACATATGGCACAATATTGCGAGCTTTCAAAGCAATCAAAATGAGCATCATCCCTGTCAGATAATTGGAAATACCAAAAGTACCGAGTAATAGTAATTGGTCGTCTCGCGCAACCAACAGGTCTAGCCCCATGATATTCTCAGCCGCATATTCAAGTAAGACCGTGTGTATGAATCCTCGAACGAGATCTAGACAACCTAGAGCAGTCATTATGATCCATGCAAACTTCGGGCAGTCTATGTCATTGTTATCTACAGTCATCTCTTTCACTTCATCTCTGTCATATGCCTACGTCTTATACTCTTCCTCAATTGTGCGATAGACTCAAAAATCAGACAGAGTTCAGTTGCCATGTGGCTACAATGAAGAGTTTGTACGGACGCGATCTAATTACAACACAAGACTGGAGTGTTGAAGAGCTCGAGAAGACCCTCGACCTCTCGTTTGAAATGAAGGCAAACCGATATGACCATCCTATGAACAATTGTCTGGATAGACGGACATTCTTCATGTTCTTCTATAACCCAAGTGTAAGGACCCGACAGTCGTTCGAGGCTGCTGCCACCGAGCTAGGTGGTCATGCGCAGTTCTTGGAGCCAAAGTCGATGAGGCTCAAGTCTGCAAAGTCGGCGGGTGAAACCATTGAGGATGCAGCTCAGGTTATGAGTCGTTATGCAGTGGGGCTTGGGATTAGGATTCTAGAGACCGCCCTTGAGTACTATGGCCAGGGTGATGAAATACTTAGACAGTACGCAGAGAATGCGAGTATCCCAGTTGTCTCAATGGCCCACGATAAGTTCCACCCCTGTCAGGGCTTGGCAGATGTCATGGGCTACAGAATGCATGCAGGTAAGAACCTCAAGGGCAAGAAGATTGTCCAGGTCTGGGGTAAGGGTGCATTGGTTCGTTCATGGTGCAGTGTCCAAGAAAGCATCTTGATTAACTCAAGACTTGGGATGGATGTAACACTCGCTCATCCTCCTGGGTATGACTTGGACCCTGAGGTCATCAAGTGGTGTGAGGAAAACGCTGAGGCTGCTGACAGCACATTCGAAGTAGTGCACGACCTAGAAGAGGGTTACAAGGATGCTGACATTGTCTACTCACGAAACTGGATGACTGCTGGTTTCTATGAAGACATGATAAAGCGGGGTGTGGATGAGGCAAAGAAGAAGGAGATTGAGATCGCTGCCAAGTATGATGACTGGATTGCGAATAAGGAGTGGATGTCCCACACTAATGATGCCCTCTTCACTCATTGCGGTCCAGTAGACCGAAACGCAGAGGTCACAGATGAGGTCTGTGATGGTCCTAAGTCCATCGTTTATGATGTTGCTGAGAACAGACTCCATGTTCAGAAGGCAATTATGGCTTTGACCATGGGTAAACAATAGCTGAGGCCACGCCCCCGGCCTAGTGCAGGGGGTCGTCCTACTCAGTGCTGAGTATAACCATTTTCATTTTAAGGGTCACCTTCCCAGACCGCATTCTTTAAAGCTTGCTGCTCATCTCCGGCAGGCGGAAGAATATTATTCGAGGACTGCGTGTGATGAATGCAACTCGTAAGAGCTGGGAGGACATAGTCGATCAGATGGATGCGTGACAATTCAATTGGTTGCTTGCACGTTCAAAATTGCAGCCAATATTACGATGACACAGGACCCATCAATGTTCAGACTTGAAAAAGGAAACTCAGTGGGTGCCCGATGGCGCCCACACTTTATTCTTGCTCGATATCACCCCAACGGTGACATCGAATGAAGTGGTCTGGTTTGACCTCTCTGTATTCAGGTATTTCTTCTTTGCAGATATCAATTGCGAATCGGCATCGAGGATGGAAAGCACAACCACTTGGTAAATCACATAGATCTGGAGGGTCTCCGGGAATGCCTCTCAGCTTGGGTTTCTTTCCAGCTTTCATCTGCATCATAGCAATGGTTGGAAAACTCGTCATCAAACCCATTGTGTAGGGATGTTGCGGTTCGTGAAAGATATCCACAGCAGTTGCATACTCGACTATCTTTCCTGCGTACATAATTGCTACTCGGTCAGCCATCTCCGCAATGACACCTGCATCATGACTGATAAGAAGAAGTGATACATCGAAATCGTCCCGCACCATTCTGAGGACATTCATTATCTGTCGTTGAACAGTCACATCAAGAGCTGAAGTGGGCTCATCAGCTATCACCATATGCGGGCCTGCGATAAGAGCCATGGCGATGAGTATTCGCTGTGATTCTCCACCACTGAAACTCCCTGGATCCATGACAAAACGTATATTGGCATCAGCCAGCTGAACTAGACCCAGATACTCAAGGACCTTTCTTTTCAGATCCAGCAGTCTGATGTTTTCTTCATGCACCTCTACAGTTTCTGCAGTCTGATGTCCAATACTGTGTTGTGGATTGAGTGCATGACCAAGTCCTTGTGGAATGAGTGAGAGTTCACGACCTCGAATTGCAACGAGCTCCTTTTGTGTGAGGGTCGACATGTCTTTTCCTCGGAAGATGACACTTCCCCGAACACCAGGCAAATCTTTGGTGCCAGGTAGTCCCTTCTCAAATGCTCTTCGTAGTTCAGGATCATTTGATGCACCTGCAGAGAATCGTGCTACTCTCTCAAAGAGTCCCATTATCGCAAGTGCCATGCTACTCTTCCCTGACCCACTCTCTCCAAGAAGTCCGACACATTCTCCCTCTCGAATTTCTAACGAAACATCGTCAACTGCCCGTACCAATCCTTTCTTGGAAGGATAATACGCCTTCAAGTTTTTCAGAATGAGTAGTGGATCACCTTTGGCCATACTGACACCATGGCGGGCTTACTATATTTCCTAATAAAGCGTGTTGAAGACGCATAGATGCTTGGTAGATCGTTGAGATCTTACCAAGCGCCTTCCTGAACTTCGAATGATCTGAGGACTAGATACATTATGCTAGCGGTGAAAATGCAAATTGAAACGAATCCCATTAGGAATGCAGGAGCTGATAACTCGTTCCAAAATACTATTGGTCCGTAGATATCAGTAAATGCGGTAACACCTGTCACTTCAGCTAGAAAGGTAAGGAAGTATGGCATGAAAATGAAGAGGGCGATTGCTCCGAGAATATACATAGCTCGTTTTCGCCAGGCACTCCCAGCCTGTGTTGTTTCTATTTCTGCTGTTTTCGACATTTCCGCGTCAATCTCTCTCTCAATTTTCTCGTCCAACTGAGTATCCTCTCCTCGTGTAGATTTCATTGCCTTTTTCATAAGCCTCCCATCATGACGTCTGTCCGTCAGGTGTTTCCACCACTGCTTTAATCCTTCCAAACTCACATCGTTTCTGCGATCAAGCAGACTATCCATGATTATGAAAGTAATCGCTCCAAACATGAAACCACCGAAAACTGCTGGGAATACCCCATAGAATCTGATTACATTGTGAGCAGCCAAACCTACTCTCAATGCGACAAGTCCTGAGACAAGACCTGTCCGATTTTTGACCAAACTATTCCGTGTATGCAGATAGTATGATCCAGCCATCATAACAAATAGAAAAAAGGAAATTGCGTCAATGAAGAACCACACAATCCACCATTCACTTTGAAGGGCTGCTTGTACAAATGGGTTAAACTCGAAGCCATGACCCAACTCGTTGAAAAGGAGTACTGTAAAGGTTGCATCGATGATTCCCACAGGTGTTAGTAAGAGTACAAGATTCCTAACCCATGGCTCTTCCCACCATAATGTGAACATTTGGTGAGAGGTCATTGTTGCGAATCGTTGTGTTTTCTTGGGAGTCTGCATGTTTTCGAGCACCTGCAAATTGTGCACGAAATTCTTGCTATAAGGGTTTCCAACTAGGCCATGAGATGAACTCATTGAATCTCTTGAAAACATGCCCGAAAAATAAGAAGAGAGACCGAGGTGGTAACCCCGGTCTACATTTTGTTCTATTGCTGATAAGTTACTTCTTGTCCACTACTAAATTACAACCTTGTAGTAGTGGTAGTAGTACTCATCTTTCATTGGGTTGAACACATATCCTTCCATCCAGGCACCCTCGACGTGGAATTCAACGCCTTGGTAGCCCCAGATGAACGCATTGTGGTTATAGATCTCATCTAGGATATCCGCATAGATTGCTTCCGCTGCAGCAATATCAGTTTCCTGAGCTCCATCAGAAATCCAGCCATCGACCTTCACATGATCCCAAACAACACCGCCTTCACCGGTTGAGCCTTCTAGACCCATCCTGTACGGATAGGTACCAGTGCTCTTTACGAAGGGTGCTGCGTAGTTATCTGGGTGTGCATAGTCAGGCATCCAACCAAGGAAGAAGATCGGTAGTTGTCTGTTCCTGACTTGGTATAGATAGCTTGCCCATTCAAGACCATATACATCGATGGTAAGAGCTGTGGAGGGATCTTCGGATGCTGGATCAGCAATGATCTCCTCAAGGGCCTGCTTGAGCAGCAGACTTGAGGCCTCACGGGCGTCGTTACCCTCGTTGTAGTAGATGTTCACCTGGAAAGAGTTGTTTGTCCAGATGTCATTCAGACCCGCGTCCATGGCTAGGTTCCAGTGTATTACTGCCTCAGTCAAGTCCTGCTCGTATGGGAGCAGGGCATCATTGTGTCCCATCAGACCTGCTGGAATACACCCAGCTAACGGGGTAGCAATTCCGTTCATGACGTTGTCAATGAGGGCATCATAGTCGAATGCGTATGACATTGCTGTTCTTAACTCCCAGTCTTGGAATGGATTCTCAACGATTGTGTTTGAATAGTTCAGGTAGTCGTTCATATTGAATCCAAGGAACATGACGTTGTAGTTTGGCATTCCTGTCCAGACCTTGACCTCAGGGTTGAGGCTCTGCAATGTACCGTCACCACGGGTGGTAACGTTGTTGTAGATGTCATAGGCATTGGTTGCCATCCAATCACAGTAGTCACTTACTCCAGCCTGGAGGTTCAACATCCTGCTGTTGATATCTATGTCCTTCTTCCATGTGATCTGAGTGATGGTGCCTGCAAAGGGATGAGTGGTCTTTGCATCTGCTTCTCTCCAATAGTTTTCATTGAGAACTATTGTGAGCCTATCATTATCAATCCATTCATCAAAGATGTATGGACCAGTCCCACACATTTCAGCATCCAAGGTAAAATCAGTACTCACAGGCGACATTCCACCGTGAGCCATGAAGTAGGTTGGGCTGATCATTGCACCGACTGCATAGGTTATTGCAGGAATGAATGGTGCAAAGGCATATTCAAGGTGGATTTCCACCTCATATTCACTGTTTACAACAATTGCATCAGAGTTGGCTTGCCATTCTGTCCAATTGCCGATGTGTTGGGGACTCAGGTCTCCGTACTCAAACACTGCATCCTCAACGGCTTGGCCACCCTTGATTGGTTCTGCGACCATCCAGACCGGACCAAAGCCATCATCCCAACCACGTCCTAGCATCCGCCAGAAGTTCATCTGGACGCAGGTCGCGTTGAAGGGTGTTCCATCATGGAATGTGACTCCTTGACGGAGTGTGAATGTGTACGTCAATCCATCTGATGATATTACTACACTTTCCGCAAGTAATGGAACAGATGGTGTTGTTTCTGCGGTATCCCATGGGTAAGTAAACAACGTTTCATATACGTTGAGACTTACATGGGAACCAGCTGATTCGTAGTCTTTGTGTGGGTCTAGGTACTCAGGAAGAGCAATCGTCTCAAAGATGATTGTCTGATCCTCAGCAAGTTGTACTGCAGGAGGCTGTAACAATAGATATGCTCCAGCAGCACCTACGACCACCACGATGACAACGACAGCTATTAATTGATTTCTCTCCATGTCATCCATCTCGTGTTTATTAAATTGCGCTATGAACGATCCATTGAATGGACCGTAACAACAAGGTAAACTGGTATCAAAATTCCTAAACTCTGTTCCAGTCTAACTTCGCCATTAGTACTCTCGCACGATTCATTGGCTTTTATAGCTATGCATTTGATTCTACTATCAGATTGCGTTGATGAATCCCAAAACCTTAAGTATTGCACGAGGTCCGCAGCAGTAGTTTACGCGACTGGATTCCTATGCAAATGTAAACAAACCTTATCGAGGATTTACGATGAAATTAAGGGACTTTGTACTTCGAAGGATAATCTTGGCAATTCCTGTTATTTTTGGTGTTTTAACAATAACATGGTTTCTCTCGTACGTAGTTGGTGATCCCTTAGCTATGTACGTTACAGAGAGAACCCCGGACGCAGCAATACCTGGTATCATCCGAGCACGCGGTCTGGATCAACCTCTAATCACTCAGTACTTCCTGTATTTGACTTCCTTATTCCAGGGAGATTGGGGAGTAAGCACATCAACAGGTGCTGACCAACCTGTTCTCACTGTTCTAGCAAGATTGTTTCCAGCAACTATTGAACTTTCCATTGTTGCTATGGTCATCGCTATCGTTCTTGGTATCCCACTAGGTATTATCTCTGCAACACGAAAGGACAAAGCTGTAGATCACGTCACACGTGTCTTTGCGCTTACTGGTGTGTCGATGCCAATTTTCTGGTTTGGACTAATGCTCAAGTATGTATTATTCTATCAGTTCTCCGTTTGGGACCTGCCACATTTACCCGGTGGAGATCGTTACAATTTTCGTGCATTCGGATCTTGGCAACCCACAACAGGATTTCTGCTCATAGATTCGCTTTTGTTTGAACAAAATCCCGCCTTGTTTATGGATGCTGTTGTCCATCTTATTATGCCTGCTTTCTGTCTCGGATACATCACTCTTGCAATCATCACAAGAATGATGCGCTCAAGTATGCTAGAGGTCATAAAAGAGGATTACATCACGCTTGCAAAGTCTAAGGGGCTCAGTGAGAGAGTCGTGATATACAAGCATGCTCTGAGGAATGCACTCATCCCCACCGTGACTGTTATTGGTCTGGCATTCGGTGGACTGATAACCGGAGCTGTTTTGACAGAAACTATATTCAATTGGCCTGGACTAGGACGTTGGGCGACTAATTCAATTCTCAACTCAGATATAGCCGCCATTAACGGGTTCACTCTGCTTGTTGCATTTATCTTCGTCATAGCGAATTTCATAGTTGATATGATATACGGTGTCTTGGATCCGAGGATTAGGTTTGGTTGACAGGAGGATGGTATGAGATGGAATCAGAATCACAAATCCCCGACGTAAAGGTTGAGAACGGAAATGGAGTTGCAGCTAAAATCCTCGTGATAGTCCAGATAGCCTTTGTAATGGTCAGTCTTCTATTAGGTGGAATAATCCTCCTTGGGAACTTTGTCTATGCCATCGAGGGATGGATGGGACTACCATTTGTGCCCCCAGCATTTCTAAACATGTGGTCATTGCAGGGTCTCATACTCCTTATATTGGCTTTCTTTCTCCTAAGGTCAAATCAGGGTGTCATGGAGCGAATACCTGATGCCTTCGGGTCATCATTCTACTTGTACGTCTTAATGACGGTTATTTATGCAACGATGGGCACCATTGGGCTCATATTCATTATCGTCATAGTTCTTCAGCTGCTCTTACTATTCCTACCAAGTGTAAGATATTTCTGGTTTGAGGAGTTTGTTGAGGATACTAAACCTCGAATCAAGGAAACTCGGTTCACGCTACACCTCATACGGAAGAGTCCGTTGGTTGTTGTTGGTATCCTACTCATTTCATTCATGGTTATGGTTGCTATCACAGCACCTTGGACTACTACATACGCAGGAGAAACCATGGTCTTTGATGATGTCAGACTTCCACCTGGTTCAGCAAGCAATGACATTAAACAAAACTATGAGTATCTCTTTGAAGATACTACATTAAATCCTGACATAATGCCAGATTACTACTATCAACAATTGACAATAACAGAAAAATATCTAGAAACTATTGAGATTCCGAAATTATTCATTGGGGTTTCTGAACTAGAGACTGGTGTGGATGTCGTATCAGTGAATATCACTTTTCGAATCTACAGTCTCAATGTGACAGATTACGAGGATATGACAGTATCCGAACGACAATCCTATCTTTATGCGAATGCGTCTGTTGTCGATGAGAGTCTATTGCAATATATTGAACTTCCAGATGAAACAGGTGGCTATGTTTGGGAGCTTCAATTCACCGCATCTCAAAAGACAAACGCATGGTCTGTCAATACTAGAGTTGTCATCTCTTACTTCAGTATCTTCCCTGTTCATATCTGGGGTACTGACAGTTATGGTGGTGATATCTACAGTCGAATCATTTGGGGTGCACAGGAGGACCTGAAAATTGCACTCAGTGTAGTTATGGTTGCACTATCTTTCGGTGCAATCATTGGTGCGGCTTCTGGGTATTATGGCGGGAAACTGGATGAGCTCGTGATGCGGATCACTGACATCTTCTTCGCATTTCCAGGTCTTGTACTAGCCATGGCCATTGTAATGGCTATAGGTGTGCGCAGTCTAGGGACAATTAGTATTGCGCTTATGATTACTTGGTGGCCTACGTATGCTCGTCTTGTAAGAGGCCAAGTTCTCTCAGAACGTGAGAAGCTCTACATTGAGGCTGCACGTTCTTCTGGCGCAAGCGACACAAGAATCCTGTTCAGTCATATACTTCCGAATACGATTCAACCAGTGATTGTTCAAGCTACGATGGATATTGGCTCCGTGCTATTGGTAGCTGCTGGTCTAGCCTTCATCGGATTTGGTCCGCCAGTTGGTACTGCAGAGTGGGGAATGATGATTGCTAGAGGTCAGAACTACATTCTCAGCGCACCCTGGATGACACTCTATCCCGGACTCGCAATACTTGTCACAGCTCTATCATTCAATCTTGTTGGAGATGGGATTAGGGATATCTTGGATCCCAAGCTTAGAAGGAGATGAGATAATGACAATGTCTGATGAATTAGTACTACATGTAAAGGACTTGTTTGTCAATTTCTACACCTACGAAGGTGTTGTCAAGGCACTTGATGGTGTCGAGATGTTCCTTCGACGTGGAGACACCATGGGTGTTGTTGGTGAGACAGGTTGCGGAAAATCAGTAACAGCTAAATCTATCCTCCGTCTTGTTGAGGCACCTGGTAAGATTGAAGGTGGAAAAATCACATTCTTCGATCAGGACTTTGAATCAAAAGAAACGGTAGAATTAGACCTGGTACAGCTTGAGCCTGAAGAGATGCTCGAGATTCGAGGGAACAGGATCTCAATTGTGTTTCAAGACCCTGCGACATATCCCAATCCTGTATTTCGAATTGGCGACCAGATTGCTGAAGTAATTGAACTTCACCAAGATCTCAAAATGGATGTCCTGTACATGAAGATAGCACAGCTTGAGCTTGCGTTATCTGAGGCTACAAGTGACGAGAATCGTGCAGAGATTGAAGGCAAGATTGCTTACTACAGAGAACAGTTGGATGATCCCCCTGAACCAGATAAGAAGTCGGTACGAGCGGCTGCGAAGCTAAAGGCCATTGAGATGCTTAGGTTGGTCCGGATGCCTGCACCTGAACAGGTCGTGAATCAGTATCCACATGAGCTTTCAGGCGGAATGCGACAGAGGGCATTGATTGCAATGTCACTTGCATGCAATCCGAGTATCCTAATCTGCGATGAAGCAACAACCGCCTTGGACGTGACTGTACAGGCACAGGTGCTTCTGCTATTGAACCAGCTGAAGGCAGAAATTGGAACCTCAATCATCGTCATCACGCATGACATGGGCGTAGTTGCAGAAACCTGCGATTGGGTCAATGTAATGTACGCTGGAACAACTGTTGAATCATGTGCCACAGCTGAATTGTTTGCTAAACCTCTGCATCCCTACACAGCCGGTCTCTTGATCGCTGTGCCGAAACTCCATGAAGTGAAAGAACGACTACCTCAGATCAGAGGAACTGTACCAAATCTAATCACACCTCCAACGGGATGTCGTTTTCATCCCCGGTGTGATTATGCGACTTCCGTATGCGAAGAGAAGAAGCCACGTCTCGAAGAGCTTGAACCAGGTCACTGGGTGGCTTGTCACCATCCCCTGCGGAGCTGAGGAGGAAATAAGAATGAGTGAATCATTAATACGAACTGAAGACCTCACAAAGCACTTTGCACTAACCGGAGGAGTATTCCGAAAAGTCATTGGAAAAGTACATGCTGTTGACGGTGTGAATCTCGACATCAAGAAAGGCGAAACACTTGGCATTGTAGGGGAGAGCGGGTGCGGAAAGACGACACTTGGACGTACTGTCCTTCGGCTTATGGAGCCTACAAGTGGCAAAATCTTCTTTGAGAATGAGGATATCACCGAACTTAAGGGGCGAGCTCTCAGGAAAGTCCGGTTCAACATGCAGATTGTGTTCCAAGACCCAATGGCATCGCTTGACCCCCGAGTCACAATCAAGAACTCTATTGGAGAGCCATTGGTTGTAAACGGAATTGCGAAGGGCCGAAAGATGAGAGATATGGTTCTAAGCCTACTCGAAAAAGTCGGTCTGACAGAGTCTCACCTAAATCGATTTCCCCACGAGTTCTCAGGTGGGCAGAGACAGAGGATTTGCATCGCACGAGCTCTAGCACTCAATCCGAAGTTTGTGGTCATGGATGAACCGACATCAAGCACAGACGTATCAGTACAAGCTCAGACTCTGAACCTCATGAAGGACCTTCAAGATGAGTTCGATTTAACCTATATGTTCATTTCACACAACTTGTCTGTGGTGAAACATATGAGTGACCGCCTTTCCGTGATGTACTTGGGGAAGATTGTTGAAACCACTCCATTTGACGTGTTCAAGAAATCATTGCATCCATACACCTTTGCACTTGTTTCTGCAGTGCCTATCCCCAATCCGCAATTCGCAGGAAGAGCACAAATCCTAGCTGGTGAAGTACCTAGTCCAATAAATCCACCTCCAGGATGTAGGTTCTATCCACGGTGCATCTTCGCGCAAGATGTCTGTAAGATGGAAGATCCTCCACTGCGCGATGTCGGTGGTGGTCACCTCGTTGCCTGCCATTTCGCCGGAGAACTTGATTTTGGAAAAAGTGCTCAGATGGAATATGCCGACTCTGAAAATGGCGCACGTGCATAGCGATTGATTAAAGAATGCAATTTCCCCTGTCAGAGTGTGAGGCAAATGAGCACAGATTTCGAGGATAACGAAGAAGAGCAGTTACGACCAGAAGACGATAAAATCGACTGGAAGGAGTATGCACAGCAAGAGGACCAAGCACTTAGACCGCTTGATGGTAAAGACTACATTGCTCTATTCGTTGCATCACTTCAGACCATCTTCCTTCCACTGATTATCCTCGTAATCGTTTTATTTGCGGTCAACTTTTGGCTTCAGATAGCGGCGGGATAGATATGAGCAGTCGGTCCAAACTTCTCATTGAAACATGGATTATTGCAAGCCTCTTAGCCTTCATCAATGCCATAGTTGCACTGACAATTCACATCTCTACTGCGACTGCCTTCGACTTCTTTACAGCAGCTAACTTTATGATTCCTGAATTTGGGATTATACTAATTCTTGGATCGTGTTTGATGGGCCGTCAACCACTTGATGATGAGAAGCGCTTTGATGCAGATGGAAATCCAACAAGATCTTGGCGATACGCTATCCTTGGGAAGAAAATGCTTCTCACCTCAGTCTTTCTGCTTGCGTTTAGTGGACTATTCTATTTTCTGGGCTTAGCTTTTCCACCATAACCAACGAAGGTTCTAGTATTGCACCTTTGGCGATTCCTCTTCAGGTGAGATGAATCTTTGTCCTAATTTCAAACATACAAAGCTTGTGATACTGATGAAGGCCGCGATGTAGAGTATTGCAAATCCAACATTGAAACTCATTAATAGGATGGCAGGTTCCCAGATTAGACCTACGGTGATTACAGCAATTCCTTGAGCAAGAAGAACTGGAAGCATATCCGCCCAAGGAGCTATAATGATGAACAAGGTTGCAAGAACCACATTCACAATCACTGCACGCTTAATCGTATCATTGGCTATTTTGACATACACAAAATCCTGTGCGTTTAGGTCATCAATCTGATTCTTCAAAACTGAATCCAGTAGATTCTCTGAGTACCGAGGACCACTAGGTCCCATAGATATCATCGCTCCAACCAAGAAGATTACAATAACTGTTCCAATGGCTCTTAATGACTGGACTAGTAATAGGGTAAGAAGCATTGACGAAGTTCCTACAATGATTCCAATCCATATTCCCGCAAACAATGTGTTGTGTGCTAGATGTTCCTGTATTAGAGATCCAAATCTACTGTGAGATTTCTTCGCGATATTATCTATCACCCAATTATGAGAGAAACAACTTGCATAGCGGGTGTTGCCGCTTGTATCAAGATTAGAAACATCATATGCGTCCTGTAATTGGCTTTGAAGACCTCGATGTGGCCTAACCTTTCTCATACGGTACAACGTGACAATAAGAATGAACGAACCTGTGATTAGGAAACCAATTGTATATTCCATGTTCATTCCACTATTCTTGTTGATTGAAACTCAAGGTCGAGGAAAGTAAAGGCATTTTAAATCCTGTCTTAACGGAATGAGGTTCTATGCAATGCCTCGAGCCATACGTGGAACATCAAAATATCTTCAGAATCAGGTGTATCGTTGAAATCCTTACCAATGAAGACGATTACTTTCCCTCGAAGTGTAGTTTCTCTTCGTTTGCCAACTTTCAGGTTGACATCTTCTCCATTCATATTGATCTGGATTCCGTGTTGATAGAACACACGGGGATGCTCAGAATAGGCGTAATCCAATTCTTTCAAAGGAACTGGATAGAGCTTTGGTTTTGATGAATGAACATTGATTCTTATCTGAATCAATTGGGATTCATAATTCGCCACATACTTCTTTGGACCAGTATCCCCTGGAATGAAGATGGGTCTGATTCCTTTATACGGGTCCACAATACGACCTTCCAGTAGTCCTGCAAAATCCCCGCCATGCCCACTTATTTTCAGAACCCCGTCATCTATCTTTATTCCGAAAGTATGTTTTGGGTCATCTAATCTCAGGACTCCAGAGGGATTCTTCCTACCTTCTGCTTCCTTTTTCCAGAAGAACCACGGTATGGTTGTCATAGGGAGCATCTTTTCGGGATGTTCATGTTTGCGAGCCATGATCTTCCATAAGTTGTCATTCAAGATATAGAGTGATAGGGCTACTGGATGGAAGTCTTTCGATCTCAGTTCAATGAATTCCTTTAGACTAGCAACATCTGGACACATTTGATCAGTAAGGCCAGAAATTTGCTCAACCAGGAGAGTAGTCTTGCCAAAGTCTGTCAGTTTTCCTGTCTGTTCTGCGGTTAAATCAATTGTAAAACCATATTGATTGCAGAAGTTCTGAATGGCCTCCTCACTGAATTCATACCTGGTTGACATAGCTCTTGGCTATCTGACATTGTGAATAGCCTTTTCGGTATCGGTGTAACTTCTCAGCTGAAAAAGACAATCAATAAGTTGTGCCTAGTTGATTACTTACATGGTGGTTCTATGACGAAACTCAAGGTGTTCTTTGCAGATTGCCAGACTCGACCAGACTACAATATGCTTGACAAGCTTGAGCATATTTTCGAAGAATTAGGATTGAATGATTCAATCAAAGCTGGCGAGAAGGTGATGATCAAGACCCACTTTGGTCTATATGGAAATACGAACTATATCCGGCCTGCCTATGTTCGTAAACTCGTGGATTTGGTCCGAGCAGCAGGTGGTTTTCCATTTGTCGCTGATACAGCTTCTCTCGCATATGGGAATGAACGTCCATATGGCGGTCGAACGACAGCACCAGAATATCTGATGCGTGCTGCGTTGAATGGTTTTACACAAGGAACTCTTGGAGCTCCTATGGTGATTGCTGATGGATACTGGGGTGTTGATATCTATGATGTTGACATTGATGGTGAGCACATTCAGTCAGTGCCTGTCGCAGCTGCTACATTGAACTGTGACAAGGTCATCCTTCTAACACACGCTAAGTTCCATCATATGGGGATAGCCGCTTCAATCAAGAACATGGGGGTCGGGATGGTGGGCAAGAGGGGAAAGGCTGCTGTTCATTGTCCTGATGGCATGCAGATTTCTCAAGAGAAGTGTAAAGGGGTTGGATGTTCTGAGTGCATCCCTGTTTGTCCAGTTCGTTGTATTGAGGTTTCAGATACAGTCAAAATCGATTGGGATCAGTGCGTATCCTGCGGTCATTGTGCATCCATATGTTCAAACAAGGTTGGAGCGAAAGCAATCTTCATGCCCTGGTCTGGGAAAGATATGGCACTGCGCGTTGTTGAGAACGCACTGGGAGTAACGAAATCCATTGGACATGACAAATTCTACTACCTCAATCTAGCTATCGATATATCTGACCACTGCGACTGTGTTGGCTTTGGTGCCACTTTGGTTATGCACGATATTGGAACTCTGGGTTCAACCGATCCTGTGGCAGTTGATCACGCAACTTTGCAAGCAATGCAGGGTGCAACACTAAATACTGAATCAAGTGTGGACCAGTCTGAATTCGATAGTCTTGCAAAACGGTCAGAGGCGATTTTCGAACACGGTCTCAAGATGGGTCTAGGGACAACAAACTATGAATTGGTCAAACTCTCTTGGGAAAAAACTGAGTAATGCTTGCAGAATGTCCAATGCCTAACCGTTATTTAGTGGATTGTCATCATTCTAAAGAGGATTGATGATTCATGGCATCAAAGGTCTACTTTACTGACAGACAGACAAGAACCGATTACAACATGTTAGACAAATTGGAACACATTTTCAATGAGCTTGGTCTTGATAAAGCGATTAAGCCTGGCGAGAAGATTATGGTAAAGACTCACTTTGGTCAGTGGGGCAACACTAACTATCTACGACCAGCATATGCTAGGAAGATAGTCGACCTTATTCGAGCCGCAGGTGGTGAGCCATTTGTCACAGAAACTTCTGGGCTTGGGTATGGAGGTGGAGGAACATACGGTGGCAGAACTACCGTGACTGAATACTTGGGTATGGCAATGCTTCATGGTTATTCTGCGGCAACAATAGGTGCTCCCCTAGTCATAGCAGATGGATACTGGGGGACAGATGTCTTTGATGTACCAGTTGAGGGTGAGTTCATTAAGAGTGTAGATGTCGCGACCCCCCTGCTCGACTGCGACAAGGTAATAGTACTGACTCATGCTAAAGGACATGGCTTGGCTGGTATTGGGGGCACAATCAAGAATCTAGGGATTGGCCTTGTGGGCAAGAAGGGTAAGGCCGCAATGCACTTCCTTGGCGACATCAAGGTAGATCCTGAGAAGTGTCTAGGTCCTGAGTGTTCGAAGTGTTTGAAAGTCTGTCCAACTAGATGCATATCAATGGAAGAGAAGGCAATAGTTGATGAATCAAAATGCATAGCCTGTCACCATTGTGTTGATGTGTGCTCCCGAGTGGACGCCAAAGCTATAAAGCAGACTTGGAGACCAAATCACACGCAAGCTCCAATATTCGTTGAGAACGCGGTGGGTGTTGTCAACTCAATCGGAGTGGACAAGTTTTACTTCATCAATATCGCTATCGACATATCCGATAAGTGTGATTGCTGGAACTATGGAGCTCCCCTGCTCTTGCATGACATTGGGATATTTGGTTCTAGAGATCCCTTAGCTATTGATGAAGCCACAATGCAGTCAATCAAAGACGCACCACCAAATCCTGATTCACTTGTTGGTGACCTTGAGTGTGGTGCATGTAAGTTCGCTATGGCTCACGGATGTAAGGATCCCGAGAGCGGTGAGATTCTTGAGCTTGCTGAGATTCAACTGTCGCATGCGGAGAAGATGGGATTAGGAAATCGAGAGTACGAACTTGTAACTCTCACAAAGGATCCACCCAAAAGACCTGGAGAGTGATTGGCTTGGTACCAAGTTGGTTCAGAGAGAAGTTGATTCAAGCACACGAGAATCAGAGAGCCCATCTTCACTATGTGCTGAAGGACTTGACAAATGACGAATTGATTAAGGAAGTGACCAATGAAGAATACTCGAGGTCAATTGCTGGACTTGTCATGCATATTGGAACTGCAGAAACCTACTGGTTCCACAAGGCCAACAACTCGATTGGCCCTCCAGTGATAGCTGACACATTTGATGAGGTCTTATCTCGAATTAATGAGAACACTGAGAAAATAACAAAGATTCTCAAAAAATGCCCTGAGGAACAGCTCCGCTTAATTCCTCCAAAAGATGGCGGACCTTCAATTGCATGGGCTGCATTGAGGACATCGCAGCATGGTATTTACCATACAGGTCAGATTGCAAAGATAAGACGGATGATTGGGACATCAGAGCTACCTCCTGATCCCGAAAACCTTTGGGGAAAAGCAGTCGACTCAACCCTGGATGTAATAAGAATCCTAATCGATGAACGCTAAACCTGCCCTTCATCCTAGCATCACTAAAATAGAATCTCACCTCACAGGACTAACTGGAAATCACTGGAGGTACTAAATGATTGCCGCTCTTTGAAGATGGAGGATTTATGCGAGACCTCTTCCTCATTTTGAGTAGCGGCATAGTCTTCTACTCAATTCTCTTCAGTTCAATCTTTTTTAGTCAGTGGTTTAAAGACAAGTACAAGAGGAAACTTGACCTTCGATTAGCCTGGTCGGTATTTTTCTTTGGCTTATCTGTAAATTCAATATGCTTCATCATCTCTGATTTCTGGCTGACAACTGAGCCGCTGAATACAACATTCGTCGCTTCAGGTTACATAGCTTTGATATTTGCTCTCACTGCCTTCTTTGCTGCAATGGAGATGATTCTACCTTATAGGACTCGTCATTCTCTAACATTCATCGGGATTGTTTCAACATTCTTGCCCCTTATCGTACCCCGCCCCTTCTTTGAGCCACTTGCCCTATTCGCAGCAATAATCGCTCTTATTGGCATAACACTATTCTTGAGATACACGTGGGGGAGCACGTCTGGTGAAGTAAGGAAAAGTGTGCAGTGGGTCGTTATTGGATTCATCATTGGATGGCTTGGATTTCTAGGGCGGTCAGACACTGCATATTTTCTTGGAGAATCCATCTATGTGCTTGGTCTCTTGTTACTTACAATTGGTATTCTGATCTTTGGATATGTTCTATCCACTTCGCCTGCACTGGATGAGTTAGATTGGAACCAACAGATTCTCGAATTGTATGTGATCCAGATGGGAGGAATCCTTGTCTGTCACCATCAGTTCGTTGAAAATCCAGATATCGATCAAGTTCTGACTGCTGCGGGGATTGCTGGAGTGCAATCTCTCTTTCAAGAAATCACAAGGAGTGCTACGGGACTGAATATTGTATCAATTGGTGAGTATGATATCCTATTTGCCCATGGATCTGCTTTCACTTGTGTTCTAATTGCAAAGAAACCATACAAGGTTCTCCTCGACAAAGTTCAGGAATTCACAGACAGATTTGAATATGAATTTGGTACAGTCCTTCAGCAGTTTGAGGGTAGTCTACGAGAATTTCACTCTGCAGATGAATTGATACATTCCGTGTTCTGAAAATCATCTGATGCATGTCTGGTCATCACCATTTCGAACCCTCATCAGCGGCTCGCAATCCATAGTATCCCGCATAACACCCGATAACAGTACAAACCAAACCAATCAGAGTAGTGAATCCTATGTATGCTGTTAATCCGAAGGGAGTAAACATCAGCGGGAGAATCAGCAAAATACCTCCCATCCCACACATACACACAGCTATACAACCAGCTCCTCCCATTTTTAGAATAGTGCCCACATTCTCATCTTTGATTTCACGTTGAGGTGGTGGGGGTCTTGATCTCTTGGGTGGGGGATCATCAAAAGATGCTGGCATTTCATTCCTCCCTCAGAATCATTCTACAATCTCAAAGAGGTAGAACATACTGATAAGATATGGGTGTGAAATCTACCACTCCGGAAGTTCATCGTACCGATGACAAAGTATCCAATAGTCTTCCTCAATCTCACGATATTCAGGTAACTTTTCCCTGCATATGTCTTGAGCATACTCGCATCGTTCACTAAAGGGACAACCTGGAAGTGTTTCTGTTGGATCTGGGGGTTTGCCTGGAATTCCGCGGATTCTGAGACCCTTTTCTTTTATTTTCCGGATGAGCTCCATTGAAGGATTGCTCATGATGAATGCACGAGTGAAGGGATGGCCAGGAGAATTGAGTACCCTTTCAGTATCACCAAACTCAACAATATGACCTGCGGTCATTACACCAACTCTATCACATGTTTTAGCAATAGTCCCCTGATTATTGCTAATGAGTAACATCGAGAGGTCCAGTTCATCACGTACAATTTGTATCGCATCAAGTATCCGGTTTTGAAGACCGACGTCGACAGCTGTGGTTGGTTCGTCAGCAATCATCAGTGCTGGATGAGAAATTAATGCCATTGCGATGAGGACACGTTGATCTTCTCCTACACTGAACTGTGAGGGTTTCATACTTTTTCGAATGTCAACATCCCCCAATTCTACAAGATCCAGAGTCTGCAGCAATCTCTTCATGACTTGCCACTCTTTAAGCTCGCTATCCTCATCATGTGCCCAGAGAACCTCAGCTGTCTGCTCTTCGATGTTTGAATATGGGTTCAAGGATTTTGTAGTGCCCTGTGGAACGTACGTGATTTCATCGCCCCGTAGTTTTCTATACTCTTTTTCCTCTAGGGTCACGAGATCTTTACCCTTGAACCAGATATGTCCCTCCACACCTGGTAGGTCTTCTCCCAAATCTTCAGATGTGAGTCCTTTTTTCCGTGCTTCGTCCTTTAGTGCCCACAATCTCTTGTTCTCTTCACTTGCTGCGGTTGAAGCATGATGTCGGGAAAGATCATCGAACATTCCTAAGATGGCTAGAGCGATACTAGTTTTTCCTGCTCCGGATTCACCAAAGAGTCCAACTGTCTCACCTTTTCTAACTTCAAAGCTCACATTGTTCACAGCTTTTACAAGCCCCTTCTTCGAAGTATAGCAAGCTCGGAGGTTCTCGACTTTGAGAGTCACTTCACCATCACTGGTAACCATACTCTTCCAATCCATATGCGCTTGAAATACTCTATGGCTGAAGCATTATGTTACTCGTTCATTGTTTCTTTCTGTAAAGTAATCTTCTCTCCACCTCATACCAGATCATTCCCCCTGTAAATGCTATTCCAAGGTTTAGCAAGTAGAAGGGAATGTAGAAGAGTTGTGTTGGCCATCCCAGAAGGACGGCGAAATCTGGGATGAAGTGATACATGGTCGCTTCTGGTGTTGTAAACCAGTAGACAATGGATAACCAAAATATCTGAAAGAGCAAAATGTGATAGGTTGATCTCCCAATTCGTTGAACGAATCGAGAAACTGATCCTTTGGGAGTATGACTTACAAATGTCATGGCAAGCAAGAAGAAGAAGGCGGCATAACCATAGAAGAGGAGTGTATAATCTCCTACGATGAAGTCCTGTATTCTTATCATGAGCTCCCCAATTGGTCCTGGAATTGATCTGACAACACCTGTCTGGTAGTCGACCATGAAGAAGGCGCTGAATACAAGATATGGATAAACGAACCAATTACGCTTGTCCCTCATATTGAAGCCCTTTGAGAACCAGAGTCCAAGTCCTACAGCTGGGAGATAGAACAAGACATTGACCCTAATTGCAGATATGATGAACCAGTCAAAATCAGTAGTTGCAGCTGGATAAAGGTTTGATAGGATGAACTGCAGAACAAGCTCGCTGAGGACACATAATACACCGGTCACTTTTGGTAGCCTGTTAAATAGCCAGTAAAGAACAGGGAATACAACAATAGAGCCAAACAAAAGAGGTATGAACCAATTTCCTGGTCCCCAGAATGGTAGATAGCCTAGCAACAAGTACTCATTTGTGTTGACATAACCGAGTGTGACTCCCAGAATTATCGATGCCATATAGAGAATGATGAATGGAAGGACGTATCGCTTAATCTTGCGTATGAAGTAATCTAATGAATATAGGTCTCTGAGGCTATTCGCATTTCTATGCTTGAAAGAGAGGCTCATGTTAAAGCCCATTACAATCAGGAAGAATGGAATAGACAGCCGTTCCCAGAATACATTTGCCATCGCACCCTTAATTTCCCAAGTCAAGCTATGGTCCATCACAACAAATGCAATAGCGATTGCTTTCAATACTTCAAGTTGAAAATAGTAAGGTCTCTTCTCAGATGGTTCCTCGACTACTTCTTCAACTGTGATGCTTTCTCCCTCTATCATTGATTTTCAAAAGAAACAGTTCACTTTCCTACAAATACCATACGACTTGCGCATTTGGTACGATACTTCATCGCCATATCCTTAAGGCAGACAGTTCGCTGGCTGAAACTAACAACAAGGATGTAGAGAAATGGGTTTGAGAGACCGTGCTGTCACAACTGTCTACTTGGCATATTCTATTCAAGCCATGGCACAGGCTATCATCTGGCAATGGATGACCTTCTTTGTCAAACATGATTTGTTTGTGGAAGATTTTCTCGTCCTTACCTTTGCATGGTCAGCCCCTGCATTAGTTGTCATGATTGCGACGAATGTGTGGGGATCCATCTCAGACCGCATTGGACGTCGCAAGCCATTCATGATTGTTGGATTCCTCGGCTATGCATCAACATTCTTCTTCTACTCTCTAGTGACTGATGTTTTTCAATTCGTACTCGTAGGAGTGGTTGGTGCAGTATTCTCCTCTGCAGCTCTTCCAATGGGCCAGGCACACCTGACCACTGGTACTGATAAGAAAGGTGAGCGTCTTGGTTTCTTTTTAGCTGCACAATCTGGTGGATGGTTCTTCGGAGCACTGAGTAGTGGTTTATTGATTGATATCATCGGCATGCGTCCCTTGTTTATCCTTGGTGCTGTCCTTGGTATTGGTGCTACTGCGAGCTGTGTAATCTTCATTCGCGATATTCCATTTGAAACCAAGAGAAAAGAAGATGACAAGGGTATCAGAGAGCTGCTACGAATACCAGGAATGATTCGATTAGTGAGTGCTGTTGGACTAAGCCAAATTGGTATGAACTCTGTTTCTTATGTGATGGCAATAATCATCGTCGACGAATTAGGTGGGTTGACCGCTTACGTTGGTTTTGCAAATTCGGGCGCAACGATTATCGCTGTCCTGATTACTGGCTACATAGGCAAGATAATCGATCGCAAAGGACCTGTTAAGGTTCTAATTGCTGCATTCGCATCATACTCAGTATTTGCAGCACTTTTTGCAATGGTGTCTGATCCCATCGCTGCTAGCATCCTATGGGCATTTCCGATTTATCCACTCTCATCTACGGCAACAAGTGCCCTAGCTGCTTACATCACTAGTGAGGATGAACGTGGTCGAGCAATGTCCCTTGTATATGGAGCTCAAAATGCAGGAGGATTCGCAGGACCGGTGATTGGTGGACTATTTGCTCAGTTTGTATTCGGAGCAGTCCAACCTATCTCGTGGCTAAATATGTCTTTCAATATCTTTGCATTGATACTAGGAATTTCCCTTCTACGAGTTGTCGGAAGTGGTCGGTCCACTGATCTGTCGTCTGAAGAAAAAATCGAGCTGACTGATTTAGACAATGAAACTTGATATGATACCCCCTCGAGTTTCTATCTATGGCCGATGGATGTACTGCTGGAGCGAAGATCATTGGAGATAGGTTCTATCTTCTCAAGAACCGTGATCTAATTTGGGGTGGTTTCAGGGACTCAATTGTCTTTGACAAAGATGTGTTTTTCGTCACCGGTGTGAACGTCGGAGATGGTGAGCCTTGTGGTGCGTCATTTGGTTTCAACAAATTCGGCCTAGCAGGATGCAACACAACTGTGCTTGTTACTCCACACAAGGCTTACGATTCTTTGCTCGAGAGAATCTTCCGTGAAACCAAGACGATAGATGAAGCATTTGAACTCGTTCGTGCGGATCTCGAGGGCGGTAATAGATATCAGTGGTGTAACTTTGTACTTGCTTCACCTGAAGGTGTTGGAGCGATCGAAATTGGGGATGGTGTTGCAGTTCTTGAAAAAGACCCAAAGATAATCACGAGAACAAATCATCACCTCGTGTTGCCAACTGCTGATATTCTTCGACAGGCTGAATTGGCTGAACGTGAAGCTGGTGGTCCAGTGACTACTAGTCAGAGAAGGCGTCAGGAGGCGGCCAAGCTATTAGCTGAAGCAACGTCCTTGATGGATATGACTCAACTCCTGAGTACACATAGGGAGGGTCGCGGGTTTGATTCTATCTGTAGGCATCGTTCACCTAATCCTCGAGCAGAGCCGTACCTCGGAGAGACTGTGTACAGCTATATTGCAGAGGTTTCTGGTATCGACATAGATACTCTCGAATTTCGGATCAAGGTAGCTGCTGGGAATCCGTGCACAAGCACCTACGATGAGTTTGTTGTGGACTTTGATTCACCTGAGAGTAAGTATAACCTTATGACCAACTTTCCGTAAGGCTTTCGAGGTTCAATCGAGTAATATTTCAGTTGCAATTATCTACAGGTTGAAGGACTGAGGCGATTGAATGGACCATGAGAAATTCAAAGATATTCTAAGTGGTTTTTCAGTGACCACTACTACTCCTTTCAGTGATGATCTTTCACAGATTGACGTTGATGCAATCTCAACCAATACTGAGTTCCTGGTGAAGAATGACGTTCCTCTGATTATTCCAAATGGTAACACAGGTGAATTCTATTCACTGTCTGAGGAAGAGTGGACAGAAGTCCTTCAAGCTTCAGTTGATGCTTCTGGTGGAAAAGCAACGATAATGTCTGGAGTTGGACAATCAATCAAAACTGCTGTTTCTCAACTTGAAACTGTGCGAAACCTCGGAGTAAAAGCCGTAATGATACATTATCCTCAACATGTCTTCGTTTCAGAAGAAGGTCTCCTTGGATATTACCGCATGTTGATAGAGGCTGCGAAGGGTCTCAATGTTGTACTCTACAAGAAGGGTCCGCTCCTCACAGATGCAATGCTTGAGAAACTCATGACATTCGAAAATCTGGTTGGTGTAAAGTATGCATTCGGTCGTATTGTAGACTTCTCACGAACAGTACATAGACTGGGACACAGAATTGTATGGTCCTGTGGAACAGCAGAACGATTCGCTCCTTTCTTCTTCCTTGCTGGAGCAAAAGCCTTCACAAGTGGTCTCTGCAACTTCGCTCCTCAGGTTTCAAGGCGGATGTTCGATGCTCTGAAAAAACGTGATTTTGAAGAAGCCATGGAAGTACAGAGGATGATAACACCTCTAGAAGACCTTCGTGAGGGTCGAGGTGTTGCTAATAATGTGCCCATCATCAAGGCGGCCATGGATCATGTTGGACTAAAGGGAGGTCTCTGTAGACCCCCAATCCATCCACTATCTGAAGAAGAGAAGAATGTAACAATTGCTGTCATATCAAAGTGGTAGCTGACTACTTCTTTAGCGGTACATTTTTTCCGTCGATGAACACCTGTTCAACCTTGCTATAGAAATCGAATGGGTCTCCAGACCAGATGACGATGTCTGCATCCTTTCCAGGTTCTAGTGAACCGACTCGGTCATCGATACTGAGCATTTCTGCTGGGTTGATGGTGACACATTTGAGGGCATCTTCCTTGCTCATCCCTTCTTTAATCACGTTCATTGGAA
Organism: Candidatus Thorarchaeota archaeon AB_25; assembly: GCA_001940705.1. Taxonomy (GTDB): domain Archaea; phylum Asgardarchaeota; class Thorarchaeia; order Thorarchaeales; family Thorarchaeaceae; genus SMTZ1-45. Next base: position 3,830 of record MEHG01000013.1, on the reverse strand, counting down.
GGAGTGGAAAGTAGTTCATTGGGGTCAATGAATCAGTCTGAAGTGCTACCTTCACACCCTCCTCGTTCAGTTCAACAGCAGTCCTGAAGCCTCTCTCTCGGGTTTCTGGTTTGCTTGTCCAAAACATTGTGGGTCCAATCACTGCAGGGAACTTTGACTTTGCGATTATCTTTGCAATCTTGTGACCTTCAGTACAGTGGATGAGAACTACTCGAATGTCAAACTCTTTGGCGATTCTAATCACGGTGGCAATATCATCAGCTCTGTGTGCATGCGCATGAATTGGTATTTTTTTGTTGAGTACCTGGATGACAGTCTCAAGACCTAGGTCTCTCGGAGGTGGATCTAGTGGAGGTGCTTCGCCTTTCTTCTTTGCTTCTTCAGCCTTTTCTAGGTAAGCTTGAGCTTTCATTTTATAGCTGCGAGCATCCGCCAGAGTTTTCCTAAGCAGAGATGCAACACCCATCCGTGTCGAGGGTGTGCGTGCGGCTGCACCATGGATTCGTTTGGGATTCTCACCAAAAGCCACCTTTAGACCGGATGGTGAAAGCACAATCATCTCGTCGACAGTGGAAGCTCCATTAGGTTTGATTACGAAGGCTTCACCTGAGATTACGTTTCCTGAACCTGGTCCAGTGTTCAGACATGTGACACCTCCGAATAACACTTCTTTGAGGGAAGGTTCATTTGGATTGAACGAATCAATTCCTCTCATCTCAGGTGTTACCGGTCTGGTCATCTCGTTGCCATCCATTCCTGCCCAGCCAATTGATCCATCAAACAGACCCTGATGAGTGTGGGCATCGATGAATCCGGGTACAATATATTTTCCTTCAGCATCTATCGTCTTGGTTCCACTTGGTACCTCAACATACTTTCCAATTGCTTTGATTTGGCTGTTGAACAGTACAGTTCCATTCTTGATGACACCATTCACTGGACAAAGAATTGTGGCGTTGATGATTGCTTTCATTGTGCGTTCACTAGTTGGCTCACTCTACGACCCTTTTTGAAAAGTCTTCTTGTTTACATGTTCCCAAATATGTGCTATCCAACCCGCTGACCGGGAAATTGCAAACAGGGATGTGTTCAGTTCTGGAGGGAAACCAAAGGTGAAATTCACAGCAGCATTATAGAGGTCGATATTTGGGAACGCCTGAATCCCCTTATACTCTGATAGAAGTAACTTACCTTCTCTTGCAACGGCATCTGATACATGTAGAAGCCACTCGTTACGTGTCTTCAGAGTTCTCCGTTCTAACATCTCTCGGAGGACAACTGCTCGGGGATCAATTCCTCTATAGATTCGGTGACCAAGCCCGAAGATTTTCCCCCCTGATTTCACCCGCTTATCGAGGTACTCTCGTACATTGTCTGGTTTCTGGATTTCCTCAAACATAGCCATCGCTTGAGTTCCAGCACCGTGATGAAGTGGTCCAACATGTTCCTTGAGGGCAGCGAGAAGTGCATCAGAGACCTCCCCTTCTCTAAGAGTCTGATGAAGTACGGTGAGTGAGGGATTATCTGGATCATCCATGGGTAAAATCAGGGATGTCTGGAAGTCATCTAGGTCCGTTCGCGTCGGTTCAATACCTCGTACCATCCAGAGGAAGTTCGCGGCAAGTCCCAAATTGTCGTTAGGTTCCTCTGCTTTCCTCCCCTGAACCTTAGTAAACTGATTTGCAATGATAATCGGACATAGGGAAACGAAAGCTAAGAGTGTGTCAAAGAGACTTAATCCTTGTTCATCTCTAATTGCATCAAGAACCTGGACCAATGCGTTCAATGTTGGAATATCCCTACTGTAGAGACCCCGGAGCTCAACCATCCGGTTTTCAAGTTCATCTCGTTGATCTACTGTTGGTAGACATCCATGAACAAGCAAGTAGAGGACCGACTCGAAGTCTGACGTGCTTGCGAGCTCTGTAGCATTTAGACCTCTGAAAAAAAGGTGGTTTATTGAAGGGTCAATCCTGCTAATTGGGTCCATAGGAAAAGCAAATCCTATATCTTTGATAGAAAAGGAGAGTTCCTTGAATTGCTCAAGGAACTCCTCTTAGTCTACTCTACATCTTCTTTCCAATCACCGCTGCTAGGTCTGCAAGACGATGACTATAACCAGCTTCATTATCATACCATCCAACTACTTTGACTAGGTTGCCAATCACCTTGGTGAGTTGTGAGTCAAAGCTGCATGAATGGGGATCTCCGATGAAGTCTGAGGACACTAAAGGTTCGTCGAGATATGCCAAGTATGGAGCAAGGCTTCCAGTCTTGGCCGCCTTTTTGAATGCCTCATTCACACTGTCTGCAGATGCATCCTTGGTGACGATGACATTCATGTCAACTACCGACGCATCCATCACCGGCACTCTGAATGCCATGCCATCGAGTTTCCCTGCTGCTTTTGGATAAACCAATCCAATTGCAGTTGCTGCACCTGTGGAGGTTGGGATAATGTTCCAACATGCCGCTCGGGCTCTCCTCAGGTCTTTATGGGGTCCATCAAGCATAACCTGGTCATTGGTCACAGCATGGATTGTCGTCATCTGTCCACGTTCAATTCCAAAGGCCTCATCTAGCACCTTGACTAAGGGAGCGAGACAATTTGTTGTACAGGATGCATTTGAGATGACGTTATGTTTTGCTGGGTCATAATCATCATCATTAACACCTGGAACGACGGTGAGCATATCGCCACCTTTTCCAGGAGCGCTTAGGATGACCTTCTTAGCCCCCGCAGAGATATGCTTGTCAGCTGCCTCTCTTGTCCTGAAGAAACCCGTTGACTCAATGACGATGTCTACTCCAAGGTCTTTCCATGGAAGTTTTGCAGGATCCCTCTCAGAGAGAATCTTGATCTCATCTCCATTGACGGTGATGCTACCCTTTCCTGCCTCGACAGTTCCATCAAAGCGTCCCATCACGGTGTCGTACTTCATCAGATGAGCAAGAGCCACCTCACTTGTGAGGTCGTTAGCTGCTATTATGTCAAATCCTTTCTTCTCTAGGGCCGCGCGTAGAAAGCCACGACCTATTCTTCCAAAACCATTGATACCAACACGAATTGCCATGCGAATGCCACCTCTCGGGTGTGACTACATGAGATGGGGAGGTCTTGCTTTGATATATCTTTGTTCATGGACCTATCTAATCCGACTCTTCCTGACGCTGGATTGCTTGTTCGTACTTTTTAATTCCATATGCGTAAATTGGGACAAGAATGAATCCCGAGAGACCTACGAGTATGAAGGGAGCTGTGGGGTCAAGGAAGTCCCATAGAATTCCACCTACTAATGGTGCTGTGAAACGAGAGAATCCCATGGCCGCCTCGAACAATCCAAATCCTTCACTTGCTCTTCCAGCATATGCAGTCCCAAAAACAGATGACATCACTGTGTAGGCCATAACATATGTTACACTTCCGATGGCAAACAGAACTGCGACCATAACAAGATCAAATGGAAATGGAAGCAGGGTGGGTATGAATACGAGTCCAAGTGTACTTATCGCACCAACGATGACTGCTGAGGACACAATTCCAACCTTGTTTTTATGGTCCGCAAATCTACCCATTAATCCCCCAAATACTCCTTGAAGTATTCCTCCAGGTAGATACACTAACGCGACCAATAAAATGTCTGTTGTAAAAGCTTCAAGGATGTAGAGCTCAACAAATGGTGACAACAAAGCTGAGATGAAGGCGTCAATTGCAGCCGCCAAGACTAACGCCGCAATTCCGATCCCTATTGCGCTTTTGACCATTGATTCAGTCGTCAGTTTAGATAGAGCCTCTAGTGGAGGTCTCTTGCTGATAACAAGAACTCCTC